>JAEZEN010000267.1 GCA_023433185.1 Pseudomonadota bacterium
GACCTCGACGGTCGCCTCGACCGGATCGCCGAGGCCATCGCGGCCGGCGTCGACCTCGACGCGCTGCTTTCGGCCGCCGCCCCGCTCCCCGGCCTCGAAACCGGCACCGCCGCGCCCTTGCCGGCGCCGGGCAACCGCATCGCGCTGGCCCGCGACGATGCCTTCGGCTTCGTCTATCCCCACGTTCTCGCGGGCTGGCGGGCGGGCGGCGCCACCATCGTGCCGTTCTCGCCGCTCGCCGACGAGCCGCCGCCGGAGGATTGCGACGGCTGCTGGCTGCCGGGCGGCTATCCCGAACTGCACGCCGGCCGGATCGCCGCCAGCGGCCGCTTCCTCGCCGGCCTCCGGGAGTTCGCCGCGACCCGGCCGGTGCATGGCGAGTGCGGCGGCTACATGGTGCTCGGGACCGCGCTCGAGGACGCCGACGGCCGGGTCCACGCCATGGCCGGGCTCCTGTCCCACACCACCAGTTTCGCCCGCCGACGCCTGACCCTCGGCTACCGCGAGGCCGAGATCGCAGCCGGCGTCGCCGCCCTGCCGCCGGCGACCCTGCGCGGCCACGAGTTCCACTACGCGACGGTGACGGACCCCGGCAGCGACGCGCCGCTCGCCGCGTTCCGCGACGGCCAGGGGCGCGACCTCGGCCCCGCCGGCGGCCGGCGCGGCTCCGTCAGCGGCAGTTTCTTCCACGCGATTTCGCAGAGGTAGACGCCCATGTGCGCCCGCTACGACAATCTGATCCCCCGCGAGGCCTACAAGGCCCTGTTCCGCCCCGAACGGCTGCCGGCCTCGAACTTCCCGCCGCGCTACAACATTCCGCCGACGGACCCGATTCCCATCATCCGCATCGACCCGCGCGACGGCCGGCGCGAACTGGCGATGGCGCGGTGGGGGCTGATCCCCGGCTGGATGAAGGGGAAGCCGAAGATCCCGCATATCAATGCCCGCGCCGAGACGGTCCACAAGCTACCGCTGTTCCGCGAGGCCTTCGCGCGGCGGCGGGCGCTGATCCCGGCGACCGGCTTCTTCGAATGGCAGCAGCGCGCCGACGGCAAGCAGCCCTACCGGTTCGTGCGCGAGGACCTCGAGCCCTTCGCCTTCGCCGGCCTCTGGGAATTCGCCCGGATCGGCGACGAGGAGATCCTCTCGGCCGCGATCATCGTCGGCGAGGCCAACCCGCTCGTCGCCCCCGTCCACGACCGCATGCCGGTGATCCTCATGCCGCAGGACTACGATCGCTGGCTCGACGAGACCGCGGACGCCGACGACCTCCGCGCCCTGCTCCGTCCCTTCGACCCCGCCCTGATGAGGGCCTATGAGGTCAGCCGCGTGGTGAACAGCGTCAAGAACGATGTCGAGGAATGCATCGCACCGCTGGCGCCGCCGGAGCCGCCGCGCCAGGGCAGCCTCGGGCTCTGATCGCGATGCCACGGCGGCGTTGACGCCGGCCTCCCCCTCCCGGATAACGCCGGCAACCACAATTCCGGGGGGAACGCCATGCCGTCGCTGCCACTCTTCGACCTCACCGGCCGTCGCGCCCTGATCACCGGCTCGAGCCGCGGCATCGGCCTCGCCTACGCCCAGGCCGTCGCCGAGCATGGTGCCGAGGTCGTCATCAACTCGCGGAACCCCGATGACGTCGGCCGGGCGGTGGAGGAGATGCGCGCCGCCGGCCACAAGGCGACCGGTCATGCCTTCGACGTCGCCGACCCGGCGGCGGTCGAGGAGACGGTCGCCCGCATCGAGGCCGAGACGGGGCCGATCGACATCCTGTTCAACAATGCCGGAATCCAGCGCCGCACGCCGCTGGTCGATTTCCCGATCGAGACCTGGCGGGAGGTCATGGCGATCAATCTCGACGCCGTGTTCTACCTCGGGCAGGCGGTGGCGAAGCGCATGATCCCGCGCGGCCGCGGCAAGATCATCAACACCTGCTCGCTCGGCAGCGAGCTCGCGCGGGCGACGATCGCGCCCTACACGACATCCAAGGGCGCGGTGAAGATGCTGACGAAGGCGATGTGCGTGGAGTGGGGCAGGTTCAATATCCAGACCAACGGCATCGGCCCCGGCTACTTCGCGACCGAAATGAACACCGCGCTGACCCAGGACCCGGCCTTCGACGCCTTCGTGAAGGGCCGCTCGCCCGCCGGCCGCTGGGGACGGGTGGACGAACTGAAGGGCGTCGCGGTGTTTCTCGCCGCCCCGGCCTCGGACTTCGTCAACGGGCAGATCATCTATGTCGACGGCGGCGTCCTGGCCCAGATGTAAGGGGGCAGGGGCGGCACCCCCCGCCCCGGGGAAGTGCCGCGCTCCAGCGCGACGTCAGTCGCGATACTGCTGGATTCTCGTGGTACGCAGCCCGGCCAGACCGTGCTGGTCGATCGACTGCTGCCAGGAGAGGAACTCCTCCACCGTCAGCGTATAGCGGCTGCACGCCTCCTCGAGGCTGAGGAGACCGCCGCGCACGGCGGCCACCACCTCGGCCTTGCGACGGATCACCCAGCGCTTGGTATCCTTCGGCGGCAGATCGGCAATGGTCAGCGGACTCCCGTCGGGGCCGATGACATACTTGACGCGCGGACGAACCTCTCCGGTCATTCTACTCTCGTTACTCTTGCTGACCGTCCCAGCCACGAGACTAGGCGCCCGCTCTTAAATTTTGGCTAAGTGGCGGGTGACAAATGAGTAAGAATTTTAAAGGCTTGGCCGAGTTGAAACGCGCGACTCTCGCCGGAATCTCAAGGGGATAGCCTCTCGCCCGGCGAGTCGCGACGCCTCCCGCGTCAGGACTTTGGTAACCGAGACGCCGGGATTCGACGCCGCCGGCTCGCGATCGCCCCCGCACGGCGCGCCGGTCCGGGGGACGGAACCGGGGCGATCGGAACGTCCCCGCCTTGAAGACGGCGCGATCGTGACTATAGTTCTTCCGTCATTCCCGGAGCGAGGCCCGGCCCGGCGGCCGGCCATTTGTGATGCGCCACGATCTCGGTCTTCCAGGCAGTCCTTCCCGGACGCGCGTCGTCGTCGCGATGTCGGGGGGCGTCGACTCCTCGGTGGTTGCCGGCCTCCTCAAGGCGTCGGGCTATGACGTCGTGGGAATGACGCTCCAGCTCTACGACCACGGCGAGGCGACCCACCGGAAGGGTGCGTGCTGCGCCGGGCAGGACATCCACGATGCGCGGCGCGTTGCCGAGTCCATCGGCATCCCGCATTACACGCTCGACTACGAGGAGCGCTTCCGGAATGCGGTGATCGACCGCTTCGCCGACAGCTACGCCGCCGGCGAGACGCCGGTGCCCTGCATCACCTGCAACCAGACGGTCAAGTTCGCCGACCTGCTCGAGACCGCACGCCAGCTCGGCGCCGACGCCCTGGCGACGGGCCACTATGTCCGCTCCGAACCCCATGGCGCGGGCCGGGCCCTCTACCGGCCGGCCGCCCTCGAGCGCGCCCAGAGCTACTTCCTCTTCGCCACGACCCGCGAGCAGCTGGACTTCCTGCGCTTCCCGCTCGGCCCGATGACCAAGGCCGAGACCCGCGCCGCCGCCCGCGAGCTCGGGCTCGCCGTCGCCGAGAAGCACGACAGCCAGGACATCTGCTTCGTGCCGTCGGGGCGCTATGCCGACGTGATCCGCAAGCTCAAGCCGGGCGCGGTGGAGGCCGGCGAGATCGTCCATATCGACGGCCGCGTGCTCGGCCGCCATGATGGCATCATCAATTTCACCGTCGGCCAGCGGCGCGGCATCGGCGTCGCCACCGGCGAGCCGCTCTATGTCGTCCACCTCGACCCCGGCGGCCATCGCGTCATCGTCGGGCCGCGCGCGGCGCTGGCGACGCGGAAACTGCATCTGCGCGCCGTCAACTGGCTCGGCGACGGCGAGATCGGCGGCATCGCCGAAGACGGTCTCGACGTGTTCGCCCGCGTCCGCTCGACGCGCCCGCCGGTGCCGGCCCGCGTCTTCCACCGCGACGGCCGCATCCATGTCGACCTGG
>JAEZEN010000399.1 GCA_023433185.1 Pseudomonadota bacterium
ACTGCCGAGGCCGTGGCGGATGCACCCGCCGCGGACGACGCCCCGGATAGCGTCACGGCTTCCGCGCCGGCGACGGAAGCGGATTCCGCTTCGGTCGAGGAGGAGCCTGCGCCGGCTGATGCGGCGGCGGCTCCCCCCGCGATCGAGGAGAGCGACGACACCGCGACGGAGATCGCGGCCGCCCCCGAGGGCGTGCCGGGTGCCGCGACCGGGGACCGCGCGCCCGTCTCGGAATCGTCGGCTCGTGATCATTCGCTCCAGGCGACGGGGCCCGAGGCCGCGCCCGAGACGGTGATCGCCGCCGTCGATCCCGGGGCCGACATCGAAGTCCAGGCGCCCTCCGTCGAGCCGGCGCCCGTGCCCCCGGGGATCGAAACCGATGTCGCCGGGACGGTGCCGACCTTCGATGTCGTGCGCGTCGAATCGACCGGCGACGCCGTGATCGCCGGTCTTGCGCCGCCGCGTGCGGAGATCGCGATCGTCTCGGGCGCGCAGACGATCGCTACGGCGACGGCGAGCGCCACCGGCGACTGGGCCGTCGCGCTCGAGGAGCCGCTGCCCCCCGGCCAGTACGACCTCGCGATCCGCGCCACGACCGAGGAAGGCGACACGACGGTCTCGGACCAGCGGGTCGCGGTCCTTGTGCCCGAGGCCCCCGTCGAGGAGCCGCTCGTCGTCCTCAACACGCCCGATGCACCGAGTACCGTCTTCCAGGTGCCGACCGCACCGGAGGCTGCCGACGGCGCCATGACCGATCCGGAAGTGCCGGACCTGCCGGAGGCGCCGGCCACCGTCGTCGTGGAGGCGGAGTCCGGCGCGGTCGATGCCGCCCCGCCGCCGGCCGCCGTCGTCGAGACCGAGATCGAGGCCGAGACGGTCCCCGGCATGGATGACAGCCGGTCGAGCGCTCCCGCGGCGATCGCCGAGGCCGAGCCGCCCGCAGCCGACCCGGACGCGGCCGCGCCGCCGGAACCCGATATGGCGGCGTCGCCGGTCGCTACGGAGGAGGAGACTTCGGTGGCCGCCGCAGAGCCGGCGGCTGTTCCGGATGGCGCCCCGACTGGTCCGGCCGTGAGCGAGGACGGGACCGTGCCCGATGGCCCCGGCGCGCTCGCTCAAGCCGAACCGTCGCCGGATGGCGTCGAGGTTTCTGCGGGGCCGGAAGAGCCGCCTGTGGCGGCGCCCGAGCCCGAGATCGCGGCCGTCAGCGAACCCGAACCCGCGCCCGAACCCGCGCCGATCGAGCCGGTCGTGGTCGTCACCGCGGTCGAGGCCGAGACCACCGGCGCGCTCTTCGTGGCGGGAACCGCGATCACGCCGGAAGTCGTGCGGGTCTATCTCGACGACCTGCTGCTCGGCGAGGCGGTGCCGTCGCCGTCCGGGACATGGCTGCTGGAAGTGCAGCGCGAACTGCCGGCCGGGACCTATGACGTGCGGGCGGACCAGGTCGAGGGTGGGTCGGGCACGGTGATCGCCCGCGCCGAGGTGCCCTTCGAGCGGGAGATCGACGTGGCGATCCTGACGCCGGTCGCCGAGGCGGGCGGGCCCTCCGGGGCCGAGGCGTCGGGCAGCCTTGCCGGGCCGACGACGGTGATCATCAAGCGCCGCGACAACCTCTGGCGCATCTCGCGTCAGCTCTATGGCAAGGGGATCCGGTGGTCGACGATCTACCAGGCCAACAAGGACCAGATCCGCAACCCGCGCTGGATCTATCCAGGCCAGGTCTTCATCCTGCCCGAGGGGAACGTCGCGTGGGAGGAGGATGGGAAGGTCGCCGCCGAGTGAGCGCGGCTGAGCCGGCGGGCTGATCGTTCAGGGAACGTTACGGGGGAGGGGGAAGCGCGCGGACGCGCTTCCCGGTGATGGGAGCCGCTGGGTTAGCCGCCGCCGAGCGTGTGCGGCGGAACCGGCGGCATGTTCTCCAGGAACGGCGCCGGATTGGCGGGATCCTGGAGGTTCGGCACGAGGTCGTTGGACGCCCCGCCCGGATAGCGCTGGATGCTGGGGAACTTGATGAGCGTCTGGTCGAAATCGACCATCGCCTGGCCCACGGCACCACCGACCCAGCCGTTGTCCTGGCCCGAGTAGCGACCCGGCGAGGTCGTCATGGCCCGCATCGGCGCCGCGCCGTTGAAGATCATGTCGTACTTCTCGTAGGGGTCCATGGTCAGGTTGTAGAGCGCCCCGATCGAGCCGAGGTTCTGCTCCGGGCCCAGCCACGAGTCCTTTGCCGTATAGAGATACTTCCAGGCGATGTTGAGCCACGGGTTCTCGGGATCGTCACCGATATCGACCCGCACACCCTGGAAGACCTCGCCGTCGATGTAGATCCACGTCGTCCGCGCCGAAGCCTCCGACTTCCCGAGGATGTAGGCGCTGTTGTCGATCGAGTCGAAGTAGATCGGCTTGCCGTCGTCGCCTTCCCACTCGGTCGGCGGCGGGGTGAGACCGACCATGGAGGCGAGCGTCGCCCAGAGATCGATGTGGGACATCATCTGGTGGTACTGGGCGCCCGCCGGGATGTTGTCCGGCCACCACATCATGCCGGGCACGCGCCAGCCACCTTCGAAGGCGGAGCCCTTCTCGCCGCGGAACGGTGTCGTGCCGGCATCGGGATAGGCGTCCAGCCAAGCGCCGTTATCGGCCGTGAGGATGACGATGGTGTTCGGGGCTTCGGACCGGATCGTGTCCATGATGCGCCCGATATTGTGGTCGAGCTCCATCAGCGAGTCGGAGTAGTTGCCGAGCCGCGACTTGCCGACGAATTCCGGGGCGGGATTGGTCGGGTTGTGCATCTTCAGGAAGTTGATGTCCATGAAGAAGGGCTCGTCGGCATTGGCGTTGGCCTGGATATACTCGATGGCCGAGTCCGTCTGCCGCATGTCGAAGGTCGCCATGTAGGCATAGTCGATGGTGCCGGTCTGGGTTGCGGGCTGGCCGGCGACGCCTTCCCACTCGCCGAGATTCACCGTGGCGTTATACGCCTGCATGAAGGCGGAGTTGTATTCCGGGAACCAGGGATGGAAGGCGCTCGACGTATCGTTGTAGGCATAGACGCCGGCATAGTACGCGGCGAAATGCTTCATCTCGTCGAAGCCGTGCTCGATCGGGTAGGACTCGGGCTTGTCGCCGAGGTGCCACTTGCCGGAGAAGTAGGTCTTGTAGCCGTTCTTCTTGAAGAACTCTGCGACCGTCGGCGTCTCCGGACGGAGGTAGTTCAGGTCGCCGGGGGCGACGACGATCGAGAGCGCCGAACGGATCGGGATCCGCCCGGTGACGAAGGACGCGCGGCCTGCGGTGCAGCTGGCCTGACCGTACCAGCTCGTGAACACCGCACCTTCGCGGGCAAGCTGGTCGACGTTCGGCGTCGGGTGGCCGAGGGCGACGCCACCGCCCGAATAGGCGCCGAAGTCGTTCCAGCCGGTGTCGTCCGTCATCAGCATGACGATATTGGGCTTCTTGTCTGCGGCGGCGGCCGGCGCCAGGAGGCCGAGCGCCGTGGCGGCCCCCAGTCCCAGCGCAAGTAGCGAGTTTCTCATCTCAGCCCTTTCTTCGTGTTGTCCTGCGGGAGGCAGGTACAAAAAAGGCAACCGGGTCGTTCCGTCACTGCCCGGCTGTCTGGTGAGGAATCGTTGCTCTTTCGGCAGACGACGGATCGGCCGCGCCAAATGGCGTGTTCGATCGTTGTCGTTGCTGGAAAAGCGTTCGCCGTCGCACGCGAAGGAGTTGCGGCCGCGGCACGTAAAGTCCCCCCCGCGAGCATCCTGACACACTTTCACGACGGCGCAATGTGACGACGCTCACGATTTCAAGCGCCATGGTGTCCGAAGGTTGAATGCGTTCCAGAAAGGTCTACATCGGCACCAGCATCTCTCCGCGATCCGATCCCATGACCGCATCCGCCAGCGCCATGCTGCCTCGGCAGCGCACCCGCCCACACGCCGCCGGGCGTCGGGCCATGGACGGGAGGCCATAGTGGCAGCCGCCGGGAGCCCGACAGAGGCGCGCGTCAAGCCGGAATCGACCTTTCGGACCCTCGTCAACCTCTGGCCCTACATGTGGCCCTCGGACCGGCCCGATCTGAAGCTTCGGGTGGCGGTCGCGCTTGCGGTGCTCGTCCTGGCGAAGATCATCACCGTTCTCGTTCCCTATACCTACAAGTGGGCGACCGACGCGCTGGTGACGCCGGCGAGCGATGCCGACGGTTCGCTTTCGATCGGGCCGGGCGGAGCCCTGTTCGTTCCGATCATGCTGATCGTCGCCTATGGCGTCGGCCGCATCCTGATGAATGTCTTCAACAACCTCCGCGACGCGCTCTTCGCCAAGGTCGGCCAGCACGCGGTCCGCCAGCTCGCCTACAAGACCTTCGTTCATGTCCACGGGCTGTCGCTGCGCTATCACCTGCAGCGGCGGACCGGCGGGTTGTCGCGGGTCATCGAGCGCGGCGTGACCGGCATCGAGTCGATCGTCCGCTTCACGATCCTGAATTCGATTCCGACCGTCCTCGAGTTCCTGTTCGCGGCCGTGGTCATCGCCTGGCAGTTCGACTGGACCTACCTGCTCGTCGTGTCGGTCACGGTCGTGGCCTATGTCTGGTTCACGGTGAAGGTGTCCGACTGGCGGATCAACATCCGCCGGGCGATGAACGATTCGGACCAGGACGCGCATTCCAAGGCCATCGACTCCCTGCTCAACTTCGAGACCGTGAAGTACTTCGGCAACGAGGGGATGGAGGCGGAGCGCTACGACCGCTCCATGGCGCGCTACGAGACTGCCGCCACCCGCATGTGGACATCGGTTTCGTGGCTCAACATCGGGCAGGCCGTGATCTTCACCATCGGCATGACCGTCGTCATGGCGATGTCGGGAGCGGCGGTGATCCGCGGCGAGCAGACGATCGGCGACTTCGTGCTGATCAACGCGCTGCTGATGCAGCTTTCGATCCCGCTGAACTTCATCGGCTTCGTCTATCGGGAGATTCGGCAGGGGCTGGTCGACGTGGAGGCGATGTTCGCGCTCCTCGAAGTGCCTTCCGAAGTCGTGGACAGGCCGGGCGCGCAGCCGCTCGTCGTGACCGGCGGCTCGGTGCGGTTCGATGACGTGACGTTCGCCTACGAGCCGGAGCGGCCGATCCTCAAGGGCATCAGCTTCGAGGTGCCCTCCGGCAAGACCATCGCCATCGTCGGTCCTTCCGGTGCGGGCAAGTCGACGATCTCGCGGCTGCTCTTCCGCTTCTACGAGGTGAGCGGCGGCGCCATCTCGATCGACGGGCAGGACATCCGCGACGTGACCCAGGCCTCGCTCCGGGCCGCGATCGGCATGGTCCCGCAGGACACCGTGCTCTTCAACGACACGATCGCCTACAACATCCGCTACGGCCGGATCGGGGCGAGCGACGAGGAAGTGGCGGCGGCGGCCGAGACCGCCCAGATCGCCGGCTTCATCGCCAGCCTCCCCACCGGCTACGAGACCGAGGTGGGCGAGCGCGGCCTCAAGCTCTCCGGCGGCGAGAAGCAGCGCGTCGCGATCGCGCGGACCGTATTGAAGTCGCCCCCGATCCTCGTCCTCGACGAGGCGACGTCGGCCCTCGACAGCCATACCGAACGGGAGATCCAGGCCTCGCTCGACCGGGTCTCGGCCGACCGGACGACGCTGATCATCGCTCACCGCCTCTCCACCGTGGTTCATGCCGAGGAGATCATCGTCCTCGAGAAGGGGCGCATCGTCGAGCGCGGTACGCATGCCGCTCTCCTCGCCCGCGATGGCCTCTACGCCTCGATGTGGAACCGCCAGCGCCAGGCCGCCGAGGCCGAGGAGCGGCTCCGCGAGGTGGAGGAGGAAGACGAGTTCGGCTTCGTCCGCCGGGGTCCGACAGCCGAGTCGCGCGGCGCTTCCGAATAGGCCCGAAAGCGGGGAACAGGCCGGGGCATCCTCCGTTACCGACGAAGAGGCAGGGGCCAAACGGTTGGAGATGAACCATGAGAATTCTTGCCAGTACCGCAGCTGCGGCATCCCTCGCCCTCGGTATGGCAGCCTTCACGGCGCTACCCGCCGCGGCGACCACGGCATCCGAGGCCCGCTGCGCCGATGCGCGGGGCTCTGGCAGCCTCACCGAGATCAGGCTGCACTGCAACGAGCCCGAACTGGCCGATCCGGTGACCACGCCCGGGACCGTGGTCCGGGGCATGCTGTTCAACAACACCGTCGGGAGCGACGTGAGCGATGCGCGCATGAACCTCCGCGACATGAACTGCATGCAGGCGCGGAACGAGAACAGCCAGGCGAACATCGCCTTCTTCTGCAGCTAGGCAGGGCTCTTCCCCGCGAGGTTGCGAGGCCCCGGGACCCTCGGTCCCGGGCCTCTTGCGGTTAATGACATGGTTGGCGATCCGTGAATCCCGGACCGCCAATTTGAACGAAATCTCAAGACTTCGGGTCGATGGTTGCCCTCCAGTCCGATCGGATTGGTCGAGGGGATCCGAAGTGGCGTACTTGCACCCAGTCCTGACCGCAGCTGCCGCCGTGGCGGTGCTGGCACTCGTCGGCGCGCCGGCGTCGGCAGAAACGATGGCGAGCGCCTTGGCCGCTGCCTATACCGACAATCCGGACCTCAACTCGGCGCGGGCCCAGCTCCGGGCCATCGACGAGGATGTGCCGAGGGCGATGTCGGGCTACCGGCCGTCGGTCGTCGCGACCATCGATGTCGGCGCCCAGACGACGCGGCAGCAGATGCCCGGCATGGAGATGTCGGACTGGTCGAAGGGCGTCATGCCGCGCTCCTACACGATCTCCGTCGAGCAGCCGATCTTCCTCGGCTTCCGCACGACGAACAGCGTCAAGCTCGCGCAAACGTCGGTGAAGTCTGCGCGCGAGCAGCTGAAGGTCGTCGAGGCGAATACGCTCCTCGATGCCGTGACCGCCTTCATGGACGTGATCCGCGCCCAGGTCGTCGTCAACCTGACAACCCAGAACATCCAGTTCCTGCGCGAACAGGTTCGCGCCGCCGAGGATCGCCTGAACGTGGGCGAGGGCACCCGAACCGACGTCGCGCAGACCAATGCCCGACTCCAGCAGGGCATTTCCGATTACGCCCAGGCGGTCGCCGACCTCAACCGGGCGATTGCCTCCTACATCCAGGTCATCGGTCGCCGCCCCGAAAGCCTCGGCGGATACAACGGCGTCGAGAAGCTGCTGCCGAGAACGATGGAGGCGGGTCTCGAAGTCGCGCTGAAATCGCATCCCTCGATCATCGCGGCGCTCTACAACATCGACGTGGCGTCCTACAACGTCCGCATCGCCGAGGGCGCCGCGCTGCCGACGCTCGGCCTCAACGCCTCGGTATCGCGCCGCGAGGACCAGGGGCTGCACGACACGACCAGCGACCTCGCCCAGATCAGCGGCCGCCTGACGGTGCCGCTCTACCAGGGCGGCGAGGTCGCCGCGAATGTGCGCCAGTACAAGGAGCGGCTCGGCCAGCGGCGCATCGATCTCGATTCGACGCGTGCCCAGGTGCGGCAGAGCTTCGTCGCGGCATGGGGCCAGCTCGACGCGGCCCGCGCCCAGGTCACGGCTGCCGAGGCGCAGGTCTCGGCGCAGCAGCTCGTCCTCACCGGCATGATCGAGGAGCGCCGGGTCGGCCAGCGGACCACGCTCGACGTGCTCGACGCGCAGCAGGACCTCCTCCAGGCGCGGGTGTCGCTGGTCAACGCCCAGTACACGAAGGTGGTCGGCGCCTATTCCCTGCTCTCCGCCTACGGCAAGCTCGACGCCAAGACCCTCGGCCTTGCGGTCAACGTCTACGATCCCGCCGCACATTACGACGCGGTCAAGGACAAATGGGGCGGTCTCCGGACGCCCGACGGGCGCTGACCTTCGTCATTCCCGCGCCACGTCTCTTGTGGCAAAAGCCGGCCAGCCCATGTATAACGCCGGCCGCGACGGCAAGCTTCGTGCCAGCCCGGGACTGGACCGGGCAGGGCGGGAGCCGTCGCCTGAGCTTCTCAGGAGAGTACGATGAAGAAGGGTTGGACCCCCGTCAGCTGGCGCTCGAAACCCATCGAGCAGGTGCCCGCCTATCCGGATCTTGCCGCGCTTGCGGCGGTCGAGGGGCGGATCGCAACCTATCCGCCGCTGGTTTTTGCAGGCGAGGCGCGGAAGCTCAAGAAGAGCCTTGCGAGTGTCGCTGCGGGAGAGAGCTTCCTCCTCCAGGGCGGGGATTGCGCCGAGAGCTTCGCCGAGCATCAGGCCGACAACATCCGGGATTTCTTCCGCGTGTTCCTGCAGATGGCGGTCGTGTTGACCTTCGCCGGCTCCATGCCGGTGGTGAAGATCGGCCGCATCGCGGGCCAGTTCGCCAAGCCGCGCTCGTCGCCCATGGAGCGGCAGGGTGAGGTCGAACTGCCGAGCTACCGCGGCGACATCATCAACGGCATCGAGTTCGACGCGGCGTCCCGCACGCCCGATCCGAGCCGCCTGGAGATGGGCTACCGGCAGTCGGCGGCGACGCTGAACCTGCTGCGCGCCTTCGCGCAGGGCGGCTATGCGAACCTCGAGAACGTCCATCGCTGGACGCTCGGCTTCGTCAAGGACAGCCCCCAGGCGCACCGCTACGAGGAACTGTCGCGGCGGATTTCCGAGGCGCTCGACTTCATGCGCGCCTGCGGCATCGATCCTGAATCGCATCCCGAGATGCGGACCACGGATTTCTACACGAGCCATGAGGCACTGCTGCTCGGCTTCGAGCAGGCGATGACACGGGTCGATTCGACGAGCGGCGACTGGTACGCGACGTCGGGCCACATGATCTGGATCGGCGACCGCACCCGCCAGCCGGACCATGCCCATGTCGAGTTCTGCCGCGGCATCAGGAATCCGATCGGCCTCAAGTGCGGCCCGTCGCTGAAGCCGGACGAACTGATCCGGCTGATCGACCTGCTCAACCCGGAGGACGAGCCGGGCCGCCTGACCCTGATCGCGCGCTTCGGGGCCGACAAGGTCGGGGACCACCTCCCGGCGCTGGTCCGCGGCGTCAAGCGGGAAGGGCGGAGCGTGGTGTGGTCATGCGACCCCATGCACGGCAACACGATCACCCTCAACCGCTACAAGACGCGCCCCTTCGAGCGCATCCTTCGCGAGGTCGAGGCGTTCTTCGAGGTGCATCGCGCCGAGGGCACGCATCCGGGCGGCATCCATATCGAGATGACCGGCAAGAACGTGACCGAGTGCACGGGCGGCGCCCGCGCGATCTCGGCGGAGGACCTGTCGGACCGCTACCACACCCATTGCGACCCGCGGCTCAACGCCGACCAGTCGCTGGAGCTCGCCTTCCTGGTGGCCGAGCTTCTCAAGCGCGATCGCGACGCCCACGGCGCGCAGCGGCCGGCAGCGGCCTTCGCCTGACGCAACCCGGATGCCGCCCGGTTCGCCGGGCGGCCCTCTCGCCTCCATTGGGCCCGCCATCCGCCACAGCCGGCCATTGTGGCCCGGTTGCGCTCGGGGTCCGTGCGTCCGGGCGACCCGATGCGGACAGTGCCGCACCTCCGACGGACTAATCCCGTCGGACGCATGGACCTGCTCCTCTTGTCCCGCTTGACTCGCCCCTGCTTTCGCAATCTACTTGGTAAACCGCTTCACTAAAGCGGTTTACCAGCGAACGGATGCGCCCGGGAGGGCGAGTGTCGAGAGAGCGCGCCACAAGCCTGAAAGATGTCGCGATCGCCGCCGGCGTATCGGTGACGACGGTCTCGCGTCTCCTCAACGGCTCGCTCGAACTCCCCGCCGAGACCAGGCGGCGCATCGAAAGCGCCATCCGCGACCTGAAATACGAGCCGAACCCGCATGCCCGGCGGCTCAGCCGCGGCCGTTCCGACACGATCGGGCTGGTCGTGCCCGACATCGCCAATCCCTTCTTCGCCACCCTGGTCGCGGCCGTCGAAGGGGAGGCCGACCGGGAGGGCAAGGCGCTCTCGCTCTATGCGACGCTCAACCGCCCGGGCCGCGAAATCGCCTACCTGCGGATGCTCGAGCGCAATCATGTCGACGGGCTCGTCTTCGTCACCAACCATCCTGACGACGGCGAGCTCGCCGAGTCGATAAACCGCACCGGCAAGGTCGTCGTCGTCGACGAGGACGTGCCCGGCACCACCGTGCCGAAGCTGTTCAGCGACAACGTTCGGGGCGGCTATCTCGCCGGCCGGCACCTGGCAGAGCAAGGTCACCGCCGTGTCCTCTTCGTCGGCGGACCGCAGGAGATGATCAGCACCCACCGCCGCTTCATGGGGCTGGAGCAGGCGATGATGGAGGGCACGGCCGGCCAGGCGCGTCTGCTTCGCTACAAGGGCAAGTATACGGCCGAGTTCGGACGGAGCGCCGCCCGGCGCTTCCTCGACGAAGGCATGCCGGCCACCGCCATCTTCGCCTCCTCGGACGAGATCGCGATCGGTCTCATCGAGGTGCTGCGCGCCCAGGGTGTCTCCATTCCGCAGGACGTTTCCATCATCGGCTTCGACGATGTCGGGCCTCTTCACCTTTTCGCGCCGCCGCTGACCGCGATCCGGCAGCCGGTGCGCGCCCTCGGCCAGCGCGCGCTGGCGCTTCTTCTCGAAACCAACTGGCAGCAGCCCGACGCTCCCCATGGAGAAGAGCTGCTGCCGGTCGAGATCGTCGTGCGGAACTCCGTTGCACCGCCGCCGCAACCAGAAAGAACGCAGCGGACCTGGACCAGCCAAACAGAGGACAGAACACATGACCTGGAACGTCACTCGTAGAACTCTCGCCGCGGCCCTCGCGTCGACCGCGCTGGCCGGCTTCACCTTCGGTGCGGCATCGGCCGAGGATAAGACCTTCGCCCTCGTGCAGATCAACCAGCAGGCCCTGTTCTTCAACCAGATGAACGAGGGCGCGCAGAAGGCGGCCGACGAAGCCGGCGTCAACCTGGTGATCTTCAACGCCAACAACGATCCCGCCGCGCAGAACAGCGCGATCGAGACCTATATCCAGCAGGGCGTCGACGGTCTGGCCGTGGTCGCCATCGACGTGAACGGCATCATGCCGGCGGTCCAGCAGGCGGCCGATGCCGGCATCCCCGTGGTCGCCATCGACGCGATCCTGCCCGAGGGCCCGCAGAAGGCGCAGATCGGCGTGGACAACGCCAAGGCCGGGGCCGACATGGGCGCGTTCTTCCTCGACTACGTGAACGCGAACAGCGACGGCAACGCGAAGATCGGCATCGTCGGCGCGCTCAACTCCTTCATCCAGAACGTGCGCCAGGAAGGCTTCGAAGAGGCGATCAAGGACAGCGACGGCATCGAGATGGCCGGCGTGGTCGACGGCCAGAACATCCAGGACAACGCGCTCGCCGCCGCCGAGAACCTGATCACCGCGAACCCGGACATGACCGCCATCTACGCCACCGGCGAGCCCGCGCTCATGGGCGCGGTTGCCGCCGTCGAAAGCCAGGGCCGGCAGGATTCGGTCAAGATCTTCGGCTGGGACCTGACGGCGCAGGTGATCGCGGGCATCGACGCCGGCTATGTCGCCGGCGTCATCCAGCAGGATCCCGGACTGATGGGTGCCGCCGCGGTCGACGCCCTGAAGACCCTCTCGGAAGGCGGATCGGTGGAAGCGTCGATCTCCGTGCCCGTCGAGATCGTCACGCAGGAGAACGTCGAGCCCTACCGCGCGATCTTCCAGTGATGACGGAGCGACAGCAAGCGCCTGCTGTCGCCGGAACCGGGGGGGCAACGCTCCCCCGGGACTCCGGGGCGGAGCCGGTTCCCCGCGTCTCGCTGCGCGGCATTCGGAAGTCCTTCGGCTCGCATCAGGCCCTGCGCGGCGTCGATCTCGACCTCTATCCCGGCGAATGCCTGGGCCTGGTCGGCGACAATGCAGCCGGCAAGTCGACGCTGACCAAGATCATTTCCGGCACCTACCTGCCGGATGACGGGACGATCGCGATCGGCGGCGAACCGGTGCGCTTCTCCGGTCCGGCCGATGCCCGCGCCCGCCACATCGAGATGGTCTTTCAGGACCTCAGCCTCTGCGATCACATCGACGTCGTGGGCAACCTCTTTCTCGGACGCGAGCTGACCAAGGGCCCCTTTCTGGACCGCACGCGGATGATGACGGAAGGGCGGGCGATGCTGGACGCGCTGGAGATCCGCATTCCCCGCCTGGCGGCCAAGGTCGAGAAGCTCTCGGGTGGCCAGCGCCAGGCGATCGCGATCGCCCGGGCGGCCTCCTTCAATCCCGAGGTGCTGATCATGGACGAGCCCACCTCGGCGCTCGCCGTGGCCGAGGTGGAGGCCGTGCTGTCGCTGATCAATCGCGTCAAGGCCAAGGGTGTTTCCGTCGTCCTCATCACGCATCGCCTGCAGGACCTCTTCCGCGTCTGCGATCGCATCGCCGTCATGTACGAGGGCACCAAGGTCGCCGAGCGTCTTGTGGGGAACACCGACCTCGAGGACCTCGTGAAGCTCATCGTCGGGGGAGAACGGCATTGACCGCCTATACCGAACGCGCGGCCGGGTCGCCGATCGCCGATTTCCTGCTCGAGCACGCCCAGGTGCTTTCGATCACCGCCTTCTTCGTCGCCTGCCTGGTCTTCTTCACGATCACCACCGACACCTTCATGACCGTCGGCAACATCCTCAATGTCGTGCGGCAGGCGGCCCCGATCCTCATCGTCGCCGTGGCGATGACGTTCGTGATCATCACCGGCGGCATCGATCTCTCGGTCGGCTCGCAGGTGGCACTGGTCAATGCCGTCGCCGCGATCATCCTCGGCATGGGTTATCCCTGGCCGGTGGTGGCGGCGGGAATGATCCTCTTCGGCGCCGCCATCGGCATCGTCCAGGGGTGGTTCGTCGCCTATCAGGGCATTCCGGCGTTCATCGTGACGCTGGCGGGCCTCTCCATCGTGCGCGGCGTGGCGCTCTATCTCACCCAGGGCTACTCGATCCCGATCACCGGCGTACCGGGCTTCCTGATGCTCGGGCGGGGCGAGCTGCTCGGCATCCCCGTTCCGGCGCTGATCGCCGCCGTGGTCGCCCTCGTCGGCTATGTGGTGATCACGGCGACGAAATACGGACGGCAGGTGGTGGCCGTCGGCTCCAACCTCGAGGCCGCGCGCCGCGTCGGCATGCCGGCGAAGTGGATCGTCGCCTCCGTCTATCTCGTGTCGGGCGTCGCCTGCGCCATAGCCGGCCTGGTGATCGCCGCGCGCCTCGGCTCCGGCTCCTCCAATGCCGCCGTCGGGTTCGAGCTGCAGGTGATCGCCGCCGTCGTCCTCGGCGGCACCTCCCTGATGGGCGGGCGCGGCAGCATCCTCGGCACGATCCTCGGCACGCTGACCATCGCGGTCATCGGCAACGGGCTCATCCTGATGCACATCTCGCCCTTCTTCACGCAGATCGTGACGGGTGCCATCATCCTCGTGGCGATCTGGCTCAACACGCGGCTCTTCACCGCGAACTTCCGCCTCGGCATAAGGAAATGACGGCGATGGCGGGGGATCTCTCCGAAGCCCATGTCGGCTCGGGCAAGGTGATGACGGTGGCGGGACCGGTCGCGGCCTCCGCCCTCGGCGTCACGCTGATGCACGAGCACATCCTCAACGACTGCCGCTGCTGGTGGCATGCGCCCAAGTCGGCGAAACGGCAGTATCTCGCCGACAGCTTCGTCTGCATCGAGATCCTCGGCGAGCTCCGGCAGGATCCCTTCGTCAACAAGCACAACATCACGCTGGACGACGAGCCGCTGGCCATCGTTGAGCTCAGGGATTTCGTCGAGGCGGGCGGCAACACGGTGGTCGAGCCGACCTGCCAGGGCATCGGCCGCGACCCGGCCGCCCTCCGCCGCATCGCGCAGGCCTCGGGCCTGAACATCGTGATGGGCGCGGGCTACTACCTGGCCGGTTCGCACCCGGCCAAGGTCGCGGCGATGAGCGTCGACCAGATCGCCGACGAGATCGTCCGCGAGGCCACCGTCGGCGCGGACGGAACCGATGTCCGGATCGGCCTGATCGGCGAGATCGGCGTCTCCTCCGACTTCACGGCGGAAGAGGAGAAGTCGCTTCGCGGCGCGGCGCGCGCGCAGGCCAGGACCGGGCTTCCCCTGATGGTGCACCTGCCGGGATGGTTCCGGCTCGGCCACAAGGTCCTCGACATCGTGGAGCAGGAAGGTGCTGCGCTCCGCCACACGGTGCTCTGCCACATGAACCCCTCGCATGACGATCTCGCCTACCAGAGCGAGATCGCGGCGCGCGGGGCCTTCATCGAATACGACATGATCGGCATGGATTTCTTCTACGCCGACCAGCAGGTGCAGTGCCCCAGCGACGAGGAGGCCGCCCGCGCCATCGTCAGGCTGATCGAGCACGGCCATCGCGACCGCATCCTGCTTTCGCATGACGTCTTTCTGAAGATGATGCTGACCCGGTACGGCGGCAACGGCTACGCCTATATCCTGCGCCACTTCCTGCCCCGGCTCCGCCGCCATGGCGTGGACGAGGCGACCCTCGACATCCTCATGCGGGACAATCCGCGGTCGGTCTTCCAGGCGAAGCCCCGGGGGCCGGAGGGCGCATGACGGAACGAAGAGCCGAAGGACGATGACCGTTCACGCCGCGAGGATGTCCTGCAGTTCCTTCGCCGTCGGAAAGGCCGAACGGGTGCCGCGACGGCTGACGGTGAGCGCGGCCGCCGCCGATGCATGGGCGATCGCCCGGCGGTCGAGCGGCACGCCGCGGAGGGCGGCCGAGGCGAGGGCCGTCGCCATGAAGGTGTCGCCGGCACCGGTGGTGTCGACGGCCTTGGCCG
>JAEZEN010000455.1 GCA_023433185.1 Pseudomonadota bacterium
CCCCGAAGCAGTTCGACGTGATCGTCACCGACAACCTCTTCGGCGACATGCTGTCCGACGTCGCGGCGATGCTCACCGGCTCGCTCGGCATGCTGCCCTCGGCCTCGCTCGGCGCCGCCGATCCGAAGAGCGGCCGGCGCAAGGCGCTCTACGAGCCGGTGCACGGCTCCGCCCCGGACATCGCCGGCCAGGGAATCGCCAACCCGATCGCGATGATCGCGAGCTTCGCCATGGCGATGCGCTACTCGTTCGACATGGTCGCCGAGGCCGACCGCCTCGAGACGGCGATCGCCGCGGCGCTCGACCGGGGCCTGCGCACCGCCGACATCTGGAGCGAGGGGACAACCAGGGTCGGCACCACCGCCATGGCGGCCGGCGTCATCGCCGAGCTCGACCGGCTTTCGGCCTAGAGTCGGGCGGTTCCGGGCGGCCGGCAGCGGCCGTGCTGTGATCCCCGTCACAGCACCACGAGTACGGTTCCGCCTCCGCCGATCGCAGGAGGAGGCGCGGCGCCATCCGGGCTTACTGGCTCCACCCGCGGCAATGAAGCCGCGCAACGGAGACCATGAACCCATGAACGCCCAGATCCAGCCTCACAACCTCAAGCCCGCCAGCGTGTGGAGTTCGGGCGGCGCCGCCTACAACGAGATCAGCCGCCAGATCGCCAGCGCCCTGGCCCACTGCGCCCGCCGCCTCGACGCCCGTCCGGGCGAGATGGTGCTCGACGTCGCCACCGGCACCGGCTGGACCTCGCGGCTCCTCGCCGAGCAGGGCGCCATCGTCACCGGCGTCGACATCGCCGCGGACCTGCTCGCCGCGGCGCGGGAGAAGGCGCCGGCCAGGCTCAGCCTCGACTACAGGCTCGGCGACGCCGAGGCACTGCCCTTCGCCGCCGGCACGTTCGACGCCGTCAGCTCGACCTTCGGCGTGATGTTCGCGAGCCGCCCGGAGGCCGCGGCCGGCGAGATCGCCCGCGTCTGCCGGAAGGGCGGCAGGGTGGCGCTCGCCACCTGGAAGCCCGACAGCACCGTCTTCGGCATGTTCCAGGTGATGCGCCCCTACATGCCGCCGCCGCCGAACCCCGCGCCGCCCTCGCCGTTCGCCTGGGGCAGCCGCGAGCGCGTGACGGAGCTGTTCGGCGACGCCTTCGACCTTGCCTTCGAGGACGGCGAGACCATCTGCTACGAGCGCGACGGCGCGGCGGTCTGGGACGTGTTCGTGGAAGGCTACGGGCCGACCCGGAAGCTCGCCGAGGGTCTCGACGCGGACCGCCGGGAGGCGCTTCGGCAGGACTTCACCGCCTTCCATGACCGCTACCGGGGGCCGCTCGGCGTCGCCATGCCGCGCCAGTACCTGATCACGGTGGGCACCCGGCGCTGACCCGGGCGCGTTCACGAAGAATCGTCCAAAGGTAACGTTTGACTGATACGGGACATCGGCTAGTTTCCGGCCGATGACCCGTATCTATGAGAATCCCGGTTTCGCGAAGCGGAACAACATTTCGGTGGTGGTGCTGGTGGCCGTGGTGATCTACGGCATCTTCGAGCTCTACACCGCCTTCTTCACCGGCAGCCAGGACCAGATGGCGGCGATGTTCGGCGTCCTCTTCCTGGGCGGCGGCCTCTACGGCGCGCACACGATCTGGAAAGAGGCGCGCGACACGGTGATGACCCTCGACGTGGATGAGGCGACGGAACAGGTGCGGATCGTCCTCTGGCGCCCGTTCGGCACCTACGTCGTCGAGTCGCCGATCGACCGGCTCACGGACTGGCGCCACTGGGTGAAGGTCGGCAAGCGCAACATGCAGATCCACTACGTGATCTTCCGGGCCGAGGGCTACCCCCATCCCCTCCATGTCGAACTGACGAAGGGCGAGCTGCCGGAAGGATTCCGCCAGCTGTCGCCCGCCACCGTCGAGGAGTTCGAGGAGAACACCGGCAAGCGCGTCGGGCCCGCCGAGGCATAGCGTCCCGGCCGGGGAAGGAACACGTCCGGCGGTGTCCCGCCGGGCGCGCCGCGGCTACTGGCGCCGCATGACCTCGCCGACCAGATCCTGGACATGGGCGAAGGCGGCATTGGCGCCGGCGATGACGTGGACTTCGTCCTCGGGGCTGAGCGGCACCGCGTTCAGCGCATCCTTGAAGTCGCGCCAGTGCCGGCCCCGCCCTTCGGGCGCCGCCGCGAGGTGGCGTGCACCATGCGCCTCGCTGAGGCCGATCGCCTCGACCGCCTTCAGAAGGAAGGCCGCACCGAGGGTCGAGCCCTCGGACACGTAGAGCCAGCCGAGGCTCTGCGCTTCCGGGATCGCGCGTGGCCCCACCTCCGGCGGCTCCCGGCCGAGATCGGCGAGGTCGCGGCGCGCCGCCTCGAGACGCGACCGCGCGGCGAGGTCGGGGATCACAGCGGCGAGGCGGGCATCCCGATAGAGCGGCTCTATGGCCGCGTAGAAGCGGTACTGGACCTCGACGAACGCGGCGTAGCGCTCGCGCGTCGCAAACGGGTCCTTGCCGGCGATGCTCGTGTCGAGCCGCTCGTGGAGGACGTGGGTCTCCTGCTTCAGCCGCTCGGCGCGGGTCATCGGCTGGTCGAGTACGGGGGCGTTCATTGTTTCGCTGGCTCCCTGGGGCTGGCTCAGAACACGAAGAAGTGGTCGGCGGAAAGGTCGAGGTTCTTGCTGACGGTGGCGAACTTGATCGCGTTGGCCCCGGTACCGCTGCCGTCGGCGTCGAAATAGAGCGCGCCCGACTTCTTGTCATAGATGATGCGGTCGTCGGCGTCCTTGGCGGCCTTGCCGACCACGAAGGCGCTGTCGGCGAGCTTGCCGGTCTCCAGTCCGGTGAAGATCGAGGCGGCGAGATGGATCTTGTCGTCCTTCGGGGTGAAGTCCTTGATCTTGTCGACATTGTTGGGGCCGAGCGCGGTGTCGAACTCGAAGATGTCCTTGCCCTTGCCGCCCTTGAGGACGTCGTTGCCGCCCTTACCGTTGAGGATGTCGTTGCCCTAGCCGAGGTCGATCTTGTCCTTGAACTCCGTGCCGCGATAGGTGTCGTTCTTCTTGGTGCCCTTGACCTTGTGGCCCTGGCTGTTGATCGCCTTCATCAGCAGCGTGGCGTCCGCGCTGCCGGTCTGGCCACCGCTGCTCACCCCACCCATCAGCCCGGCGACGAGCTTGTGGAAGTCGCCCTTCACGTCCTTGGGGTTGGAGACCTTGAGGCCCGAGATCTCGACGGTGGCGTCGACATTGGTGATGTAGCCCTTCTTGTTGGTCTTGAACTCGCCGCCCTTCTTGTAGCTCTTGCCGAGGGTCGCGAGCGTGACCGTGGTCAGCGTTCCCGACACCGTGTGGCCGCTGAAATCATACGCGAACTTCTTGCCGTCGAGGATCAGCGCCTGGGTGTTCTTCCCCGCGTTCTCGCCCAGCAGCAGCAGTTCCTTGCCGCTGTATTGCTGCGGATCGGGCAGGAAGATCGGGAAGCCCGAGAGGCTGAACTCGGCGAAGTAGCTGTCGACATAGGCGTTGTAGTCGACACCCTTCTTGCCCTTGAGCTTGATCTTGATCATGATTCTTGTCCTTCCGTCGGATGGGGTCAGCTACCGAACCTGGTGACGAGCGACACCTTGGCGTTGAAGCCGGGGCTGGCGCTGCCATTGGGGTATTGCCGGTACTGGCGGTCGAAGATGTTGCTCAGCATGAGATCGGCGCGCGTGTCCTCGCTGAACTGCCACGCGGCGAAGATGTCGACGATCTGGTAGGGCTCACCACGCCCCCGGCGAGCTTCTTGATGACGTAGTCGCCCTCGTTGCCCGTGAAGACGATGGTGTCCACACCGTCGCCGCCGTAGATCTTGTCGTTGCCGCCGCCCCCGGCAAGGATGTCGTTGCCGGCACCGCCCTTGATCAGGTCGTCGAACGGCGTGCCGGTGTAGATGTCGCCGTAATCCGAGCCGATGAAGTGCTGGGCCTGGGCGTCGAGCGCGTCGGCGAAGGCGTTGAGGTTCTCCGCGCTGGCGCTCGATCCGGCCATGTAGGCGGCGACGAAGCTCTGCACGAAGCTGTCGCTGAGGTTGAGCCCGGTGATGCTGACGACAGCGCTGCCGCCGGTGAAGTAGCCGTTGCTGTCGAAGCTGCCCGAGCCGCGCACCCCGAGTTCGAGCGAGACCGCGGTGCCGGTGATCTGGTGCGTCACCAGGCTGTACTCGAAATCGCCGTGGATCAGCGCGTACTTGTCGCCCGCCCCGGTGCCGTAGCTGATGAAGATCTCCTCACCGCTCATCGCGGAGGGATTGTTGTTGAAGACGGGGAAGCCGCCGCTCGAGGTTCCGGCGAGGAAGCCGCCACGGATATAGGCTTCGAAGTCGATGCCGGTGCCCGCACCGGACAGATCGATGGTGATCATGGAATGGTCAGCTCCCAGTCATGCCGCTCGCGCCGGTGTCAAGGACCGTCGGCGGCGTCATTGGCGGAAGCCCGGCCGACCGGCGACGTCTCGCCCGGACGTCCGGCGGCAGGGCTGTGCGATTTCGGTTTGGCTGGGAGGACGGGCCCCTGACCCGTCCGTGACCTGGCTATGCGCGCTGTTCGCGGCGCAGCGACAACCTATTGGCTCCCGCCTGCAAGTCAATCGCAAAAGTGCTTAAGAAACAAGATGATAGTAATTCTAAATTTCAGATCCGGTCCCGCTGCCGGGCAGCACGAAGACCGAGGGGGACGTCACGTTGACCCTCAGCCCGACCCGGTAGGTCTCCGCGAGGAGGCGGTCGGTGACGACTGCATCCGGCGGTCCGTCGGCCACGATGCGACCGCCGTCGAGCGCGACGATGCGGTCGGCGGCAAGCGCGGCGAGGTTGAGGTCGTGGAGGACGGCGAGCACCCCGCCGCCCGCCGCGGCATGGGCCCTGGCGACCGTGACGACGAGGAGCTGGTGGGCGAGGTCGAGCCCGTTCGTCGGCTCGTCGAGGAGGAGGTAGCGCGCCCGGCCGTCGTCGGGCGCCGCCGCGATCTGGACGAGCGCGCGGGCAAGGTGGACGCGCTGCTGTTCGCCCCCCGACAGCGTCGTGCAGTCGCGGTCGGCAAAATGCGTCAGCCCCACCCGCTCGAGCGCATCTCCGGCGAGCGTGTCGGCCCGCGACCGCGGCGTTCCGGCCGGGAGCCCGAGGCGCACCACTTCGGCGACGCGGAAGGCGAAGCCGACCGACACCGACTGGGACAGCACGGCGCGGAGCCCGGCGAGTTCGGACGGCGCCACGGCCGACACGTCGCGGCCGTGGAGCGTGACGCGGCCCGCGGCGAGCTTCCGCCCCCCCGCCATCGCCTTGAGGAGCGTCGACTTGCCGGCGCCGTTGGGGCCGACGAGCACCGTCACACCGCCTGGCGCGAGCGCGAGGTCGACGCCGTCGAGGATGCGCTTGCCACCGGCCTCCACCGAGACCGCCTGTGCCACATACATCCGCGTCTAGCCGTCGAGGTCGCGGGCGCGCCGCAGCAGGAGCCACAGCATCATCGGCGCGCCGACCGCCGCGGTCACCACGCCGAGCGGCAGTTCGGCCGGCGCGGCGACGGTGCGGGCGAAGACATCGGCAAGGATGAGCAGCGCCGCGCCGGCAAGCGCCGCGACCGGGAGGAGCAGCCGGTGGCCGGGGCCGAGTGTCAGCCGCACCAGATGCGGCACCATCAGGCCGAAGAAGGCGATGACGCCGCTGACCGCGACCGCCGCGCCGACGCCGGCGGCGACGCCGAGCATCGCCGCGCGCTTCACCCGCTCGACGGCGACGCCCGAATACTGGGCGTCGGTCTCGCCGAGAGCGAGCGCATCGAGTCCGCGGGCGATCAGGAGCGCGACGACCGCGAGCCCAAGGACGAAGGGCAGCGCCAGCAGCACCTTGATCCACGTCGCGCCGCCGAGGCTGCCCAGCATCCAGAAGGTGAAGTCGCGGAGCTCCTGATCGCTCGAGACGAAGATCAGGAGGCCGGTCATGGCGCTGGTGAAGCCGGTGAGGGCGATGCCGGCGAGGAGCACGATGACCACCGAGGTGCGTCCGCCGCGGGTCGAGATCGCCTGGAGCACGCCGGTCATGGCGAGGCCGCCGAGGAAAGCGGCGGCGGGGAGGCCGAGACTCGCTGCCGGACCCAGCATCATGCCGAGGCTGCCCGCCCCGAGGACGATCCACAGCGCCGCCGCGAGCCCCGCGCCGGAGGAGACGCCGACGATGCCGGGGTCGGCGAGCGGGTTGCGGAAGAGTCCCTGCATCACCGCCCCGGCCACCGCGGTGGCCGCACCGACGAGGATGGCGAGCACCGTGCGCGGCAGGCGGATGTCGCGCACGATCACCGCGTCACGTGCCGCGTCGGCGCTGCCGGGCTCGACCGTGCCGAGCAGGATGGCGACGACCCGGCCCGGCGCGATCGACACCGGGCCGACCGCCAGCGACACGACGACGGCGGCGCCGAGCGCGAGCGCCGCCAAGAGGATCGCGGTCGCACCGCGTCCCGCGCGCCAGCGCATGCCGGAAATGCGGGCGACGTGGCTCACGCCGCGTCCGTCACTGGCCGGCTGGCGCGTCGGTCGTCCACGGCCGCGGCGGCAGCTCGGGCAGCGCCAGTTCGGGGTAGACGGCGGCGGCGAGGTCGCGGGCCGCGTGGGCGGTGCGCGGGCCGAAGTTGAGGAGGTAGCCGCCGTTCATCCGGATAAGCCGGCCGTTCGCGGCGGCCGGCGTCCCGGCAAAGGCCGGCACGGACAGCACCTGCTGGTCGCTGAGGTGGTGCGAGCGATCGGCCATCAGCACCACCGCATCGGGGCCCGCGGCGACGGTCGCCTCGTCGCTCGACGGCTTGTAGCCGTCGGCCGCCGCCCTGGCGTTGTCGACCCGGGGCCGCGCGCACATGTCG
>JAEZEN010000513.1 GCA_023433185.1 Pseudomonadota bacterium
AAGGTCTCGATCGCCGACCGCATCCGCGCCGGATCGGGATCGTAGATCCCGGCGATCTCCGCGTCGGGATGATCGGCCACCAGCCGCAGCAGGTCGCCCATGTGCATGTGGTCGAAGCAGATTCCGAGCACCTTGTGGCGTGCCATATATTGCATCCTCCTCCGGCTGCCGGTGGACCGGGCATGCCGGAAGCGATGTAGCGCGGGGAAGGCCGGAAGGCCAAGGCGGATGCAGGTGATGGGGAGCGCCGGCGGGCGAGTGAGGGCGGGCCGCGGGGACAGGGGATCCCAAGATGCGGCCCGCCCGGTCGCCACGGGGTTTGGGAGATTTGGGGTGCCCCCGGCGCTCCATGGCGACAATTCGGCAATCCGCCGAGTCGCACCACCCCCTAAGATGGGGGTCGCGGCGTCGATGGTGAATGTCGGGTTAATCGCCGGCCCGCCCGGCGGAGGCTCCGGTGGCCGGAGCGGATGGAGAAGGTGGCGGACGGAGCACTGGAGGCCTCGGCCGGAATCGAACCGGCGTGCACGGATTTGCAGTCCGCTGCGTAACCACTCCGCCACGAGGCCGCCTGGAGCGGTGGACTAAAGGATCGCAGGCCCTTGGGCAAGAGGGCGACGCGGCGTCGTGGCCCGAGAGTCGTCGGGGAGGAGCTGCGTCCTGTCACACGGCAGCCGGTCGCCGGACCCGACGCCCATGCGACCAGCATCGCCGACGGAAGACGGACCCGGCTTGCGACCTATGCCCTCCGGATGACCGGCGCCTCAGCCCACTCTTCAAGAAAGTCAATAGAAACAAGTCGTTGCGAGTAGTCCTTGTGACTCCGACATCCGCTCTGAACCGGAATGCGAGGGGTAGCGAAGCTCGGACTCGGACAACTAGCCCCAGGGGTCGTCCTTCCTCCGAATCGCGATGTAGTCGCCGTGCTCGCCGCCGATGAACTGTTCGAAGGAGAGAGGCGGTGACACCTCGATCCCCCCGTCCGCATGCAAGATCGGCCGAAGCTGTCGGATGTAGAAGCCTTCATCGCTCAGCATCTGCCACATCCGTCGTACGGTATCCCTGTACTGGCTGTCCCGGGCGGCATAGGCATGACCCGACCACTCAAAGATGATCCTGCAACTCTTGGAGCGCGCTATCGTCCGGGCTGCTCCCAGGAGGACGAAGGGTTCCGCCTGTTCCACGTCGCAGTGAAGGACGTCGACGGTGTCGATCGCGCCGATGTCGTCGATTGCGATCGTGGTTGCATCGAGGGCTTGCAGGAGCCCGGCGCTCTTGATCCAAGCCCCGTTCGCATTGAGAAGGCTGGAGACGGTGCTGCCGTCCCACCAGGGACCCGGCGACCCCGGCGAATCGCCGCGGGCGGCGCTGAGATGACCGCCGCCAATGAACTGGTAGTCGAACGAGAACTCCAGGGTCAGGCCGCTCTCCAGGTACGCCGCCCGGTTATAGGCCTCTATCCGATCGGGAAATCCTGCGAAATAGATCGTCTTCATGAGAATGGCGAAGACGGTTGGATTGGCCTCGATGGCGAGTACCTTTCCCCGGCTGCCGACAATCATGGCGCCCAGAACCGAGTAGTAGCCAAAGTTGGCGCCGACGTTCACGTAGGTCTGACCTGGCTGCAGGAGTTCCCTGACCAGTCGCGTCGTCCAGGGCTCGTGAACACCGTCGCGGATCAGGCCGACAGACACGTCAACATTGTAGCCGGGAACGACGACGCGCCCTCCCCAGTTCGTCGTGACGAGGACAAGCCCGCCGCCCAGATAGAGCGGTGGCGGGGAGGGGTGGGGAATATGGCGGGCGATGTAGGAGGCGATCCGGTCCGCCAGTCGATCTCGTAGTCGCATCTTCGCACCTCACTTACGCCAGGGGCCTTGCCAGACGCTCCGCAGGCGTCAGCCACTCACTCGTTCCCCGGCAGGCAAGTCTTCGACGGACAGATCCCCGCAACGACGACCGCCCTTCGCTGCAGCCCGGGCAGCCGATGAAACATCGAGAAGGCGGGGAGCGAACGGAAGCGTGAAACCCCGCTCCGCCCAAACAGGCCTCGGCTCGCTCATCGAGCAGCCCGCAGCAAGGTGTCATGACGGTCGTCCCGCACCACCTGGCCATCCTTGAGCCACAGCTGTCGATCGGTGGTGCTCTCGACAAGGTGCGCGTCGTGGGAAGCGAACAGGAAACCCTCGTTCTTTTCAATGAAGCCGAGCAGGCGATCCTGCGCCTTCTTCTGGAACTCCCCGTCCGCGACGCCCATCCACTCGTCGAGCAGCAGGATCTCGGCCGGTTCTACCGTGTTCATGGCGAACTGCAGCCTGCTCTGCATTCCGGGCGAGTAGGAGCCTACGGGGAGATCGAAGAACGCTCCCAGTCCTGCAAACCGTTCCACGTCCTCCACATACGCCTGCAGGGATGTGCTCCTGAGACCCAGAAGGGCGTATCGGATCCGGGCGTTCTGGCGGCCAGTCAGCGACGGAACTGTCCCGGCAGCGACGGTGAGCAACGCTCTGGTTGACGCCGAGACGGTCACGCGCCCCGAGGTCGCCGGAAGCAGCCCGCCGATCACCTTGAGAAGCGTTGTCTTGCCCGCGCCATTGCTGCCCCTGATCCCGACCCGCTCGCCGCGCGCGATCTCCAGCGACACATGATCCAGGGCGCGAAGCATCAGATGGCGGCCGTGGCGCTGAATTCGCGGATCGTCATGGGCGCGGGACGCCCCGACACCGCGGAGGGGGATGTCGACACAAACGTCTTCGAGTCGGATGACGGTGTCACGCATCTATGCCATCCAGCGGAAGACCATCAGCCGCCTGTTGGCGCCAAACAGCGAGAGCGACAGTAGAGTCCCTGCGGCGCAGAGAGCGGCCGCAACGACCACCGACTGGATGGGAAGCGCACCGTTCAACATGGGTGCCCGAGCCAGCTCGATGAGGTGGTAGACCGGGTTCAGTTCCACGATCCACATGTGACCTTCCAGTCGCGACGGATTCCACAGGATGGGCGTGAGGAGGTAGATCGCGAACAGCATCTGAGGAAGGAAGCCTCGCAGCAGCCGAATGCGATCAAACAGGAAGGCCATCGGCAGTGCCCAGGCGAACAGGGTCGCTCCGATTACCAGAAGCCCAAACAGGAACCCAGCGTAGCTCGCCTGGAGCAGAATGGCAGGATTCACGACTGCGATGATCGCGAGTGCGGCAACCAGCTTGAGCAGGAGCGCCACGACGAGCTGGTAGATCGACATCAAGTGGACGAGATAGCCCGAGAGGTTCGGGAAGTGAAGGTACCGGCCGGCATGTTCGTTGGCATAGGCAAACTGGGACACTGCGATCGAAATCGCCTGCCAGATCGCGAACGACACCGCGAAGAACGGCAGGAACTCGTCGATCGGCTCGGCGAAAACGATGGCCATGACGCTACCGAGAATGATCACGTGGACGAGAACCGAGACGAACGGCGCCACGATCCCGAGACCGGAGGTTCGCCGCTGCTCCGCAAGTTCCGCCACGTAGAGCTGCCAGGCGAGTTCGCGCTGGGATATGGCGGCGGCAACGTCCTCCCAAAACGACCGGTAGACGAAGGGCTTGGTCATGCGACTGAGGCCATCAGCATGTCACGGGCTTCGACGTAGCCCCGAGCACGCTGCACCACGTCGTGCAGCTCGAGAAAGCGGTCCCTGGCAAGCACGCGTTCGGTCCGCGCGCCGTCCTGCCGCAGTATCTTTTGCGCCAGTTCGAGATGGTTGCCGATCTCGAAGAACGAGAGCATGGCAGGCTGGAACCGATCGAGCTCACGGAAACAATTGTTCCGGGAGCAGTAGACCGGTCGCTGCAGGTTCAGCGCCATTGCTGCCGGACCGGAGGATGTCTGCCCCACTTCCGCATAAGGCAGCACCACCGAGTCGCACGCCGCCATGACATCGCGGAAGTCGTCGTTGTTCAGGGCGCCGGCAAAGTGCACCCGGTCCGAGAGACTGGTCGAGGGCTCGCGGCGAGGTTTGACCCGCGTCCGTTGGTGGTCACGATCGACGTCCTGGAGATCAGGGGATGGCCCGTACTCGACCTCATTGGTAATCGCTCGCATGTATCGCTGGTCGATCGTTCCGTGCACGATGCCCTCGGGATGAAGGCCGCCGACGATGACCAGATGATAGTCGGGCGGCAGATGCCGGAGCGCGCGGACGGCAACCTCGATCCCCTTGTAGTCCGACAGGAAGCCGAAGCATCCGATGACATGCCGCCCTTCGACACCGTACCGCTTGTCGAATGACTGCCGGACTTCCGGGCGCGTCATCGAACTCCGCGCACCTGGTCCGAGGAAGGCGAGAGGCATGGCCGAGATCGACTCCCGCGGAATCCCCAGCAACTCGAAATTCGTGGCTTCGCGCCGGGTATGCACGATATGGTGAAACTTCTCGGGATTGGCGCGGACCGCCTTCAGAAGCCGGTTGAAGACAAAGCTTCCCCTTTGAGTGCGGATCAGCCTGATCAGGCCGCTCGGCGTGAGGGACAGCCTCTCGCTCTGCATGGCGGGGACGGTGTGGTAGGTGATTATCACGCGGCGCGACACGCGAAGTAGGGCGCGAAGCCGACGCCAGATGCTCGAAGGCGAGATCCCGAACAGACCGAGTTCGAACTGTATGTTGACCACGTCCGCCTTGCGCGCGCGCTCGAGAACATCCTGAAACTGTGCCGCAGCGGCACGACGGGCATAGGGCGTCTGGGCGCGGAAAAGGTCGACCGGCAAGGCCGCAATGTCGAGATCACCTCCAACGGCTTGGCGGAGGGGGGATTCCAAGTGTTCTACATACTGGGCTATTCCGCAGGGGCGCTTGTAGCTCGAGACGATCAGGAGGTGGCCGTCGCCGCCGTTCCCGCTCGCGGCCTTCCGAGACGGTTTGATAGCCGTCATCTCATTCATGACCAGTCTTTCTCCGTATCCAGCCGAGAGGTGGCCCCCCTGGCGAGACAGTGGGCGGCCTTGCCGGGGACGATCTGGGGTTGCGTCTGCGCCACCGATTGTTCGGTCGGCTCTGTCGTAGCATAGACCTCGGCGGGTGTCCTGCCGCCATCCCCGAGTGGCGCTCGGCCGCGTTGCAGAACGGCGCGGCACCGGCGGAAATTCCGGCTTGCACGGGACAGCGGAGGGGATATGCCTTTCGGTCTCGTTCCGCCCCAGCATCATCCGGGAAGACCCAGCACGATGTCAGACCCCGCCGGCCTCAACACCGATCCCGAAGACCTCGCCCTCGTCCGTGACTGGTTCGCCAAGCTCGCCGAGCATGTCCGGGCGAAGGACTTCACCGCCGCCCATCCCCTCTTCAAGGAGGACTTCCTGGTGTTCGGTACCTTCCAGGACTTCGTCGAGGGCCGCGCCGAGGGCGAGCGGAAGCAGTGGCGGAACGTCTGGCCGACGATCAGCGATTTCCACTGGCGCCTTGACGACGTCCGCGCCTTCGTCTCGCCGGACCGGCTGTTCGCTGTCGGCCTGGCGATCTGGGATTCGACCGGCTATCACGCCGACGGGGCGGCCTTAGACCGTCCCGGGCGGGCGACCGTCGGCCTCGAGCGGAAGACGGTCGGCGACCCGTGGGTCGCCAACCATACCCACATGTCGCTGTTCCGCGACGTGCCGTCGGTGTCCCACGGGAAGACGGCAGCGTGAGCGCGGTTCCGGCCGGGCCGGCCCCGTCGCGGGCGCCGGTCCATGCCCGGAACATGGTGGCGACGTCCCAGCCGCTCGCCGCCCAGGCCGGCCTGTCGATGCTGGCGCGGGGCGGCAACGCGGTCGATGCCGCCCTCGCCACAGCCTTCGCCCTCACCGTCGTCGAGCCGACCGGCTGCGGTCTCGGCAGCGATGCCTTCGCCATCGTCTGGGACGGGGCCGCGCTGCACGGCCTGAACGCGTCGGGGCGGTCGCCGGCGGCTTGGACGCCGGAGCATTTCGCCGGGCAGGACAAGATCCCCGAGCGCGGCTGGAACGCCGTCACCGTGCCGGGCGCCGTGGGCGGCTGGATGGCGCTGTGGCGGAAGTTCGGATCGCTCCCCCTCGCGACGCTGGCAGCCCCCGCCATCGCCTATGCCCGCGAGGGCTATCCGGTATCGCCGAACGTCGCGTTCCGCTGGGACTGGGAGGTCGGGCTCCTCGCCGGTCAGCCGGGCTTCGCGGAGGCCTTCACCATCGACGGCCGGGCGCCTCGCCCCGGCGAGGTCTTCCGCATCCCGGCACTCGCCGACTCGCTCGAGGCGATCGTCGGGAGCGAAGGCGAGGACTTCTATCGCGGGGGGCTCGCCGGGCGGATGGTCGCCCATGCCGCGGCCCATGGCGGCGCGATGACCCGCGACGACCTCGCCACCGAACGGCCGGACTGGGTCGACACGGTCGCCGTCGACTTTGCCGGGGCCCGCATCCACCAGCTTCCGCCGAACGGGCAGGGAATGACGGCGCTCCTCGGCCTCGGCATCGCCGAGCGCGCGGGGATCGGCCGGCACGGGGTCGACGACGCCGAGACCCTCCACGTCGCCATCGAGGCGACCAAGCTCGCCATCGCCGACACCGCCGAATATCTCGCCGATGCCGACCACCTCCGGGTGTCGATGGCGGAGCTCCTGGCGCCGGCCTACCTGGACGCTCGTGCCCGGCTGATCGACCCGGCCCGGGCGGGCGATCCGGGCCACGGCACGCCGCGGCCGGGGGGCACGGTCTACCTCGCCACCGGCGACGCGCGGGGCATGATGGTGTCGCTGATCCAGTCGAACTACATGGGCTTCGGCTCCGGCGTAGTGGTGCCGGGCACCGGCATCAGCCTCCAGAACCGCGGCGTCGGCTTCACGCTCCGTCCCGGCCGGGCGAATTCGGTTGGCCCGCGCAAGCGTCCAGCCCACACGATCATCCCCGGCTTCGCCATGGCCGGCGACGGCACGCCGCTGATGGCCTTCGGCGTCATGGGCGGGCCGATGCAGCCCCAGGGCCACCTCCAGCTCGCCATCCGGACCATCGTATACGGCGAGGACCCGCAATCGGCGATTGACGCCCCGCGCTGGCGGATCGTGGGGGGGCGGAAGGTCGCGGTCGAGGCCGGGTTCGACCCCGCGCTGGTCGCCGCGCTCCGGGCCCGCGGCCACGACCTCGTCATCGATCCGCCGGACGCGGTATTCGCCTTCGGCGGCGCCCAGATCGTCATGCGGAGCGGAGGCGGTTATGTCGGCGGCTCCGACGGCCGCAAGGACGGCCAGGCCGTCGGGTTCTGACGCTCCGGCGTCCTCCCGGCCCTTCTTGTCACTCCCGACGCAGGCCGCTAGGAACGGGGGGAGAGACGACCTGCCGCGAAAGCCCGACGCCATGACCGACTATGCCGCAGCGCGAACCCTGATGGTCGACACCCAGATCCGGACGGAGGGTGTCACCGACCACCGGCTCATCCGCACGATGGCCGAGGTCCCCCGCGAACGCTTCGTGCCTTCGCGCGCGCGGCCCTTCGCCTATACCGACATAGACATCGCGGTGAAGGAGGACGGCCATAGCCGCCACATGATCCGGCCGGCGACGCTCGCGCGCCTGATCCAGGCGGCGGCGATCACGCCGTCCGACTTCGTCCTCGTGGTCGGCGCCGCCACCGGCTACACCGCGGCTGTCATCGCCAACCTCGCGAGTTCGGTGATCGCCCTCGAATCGGACGAGCAGCTTGCCGCGTCGGCGAGCGCGACCCTGACCGACATCGACATCGGCAACGTCGCCGTGGTGACCGGGCCGCTCGAGGCAGGCTACGCCGCGGAGGCGCCCTACGACGTCATCTTCGTCGACGGCGCCGTCGAGGTCCTGCCCGAGGCGCTCTTCGCCCAGCTCAGGGATGGCGGACGGTTGCTGGCGGTCGTGGGCTACAACCGGGCAGCCCCGGCGATGGTTTACCTGAAGACCGGCGACGACATCGGCGGCCGGCCGGCATTCGACGCCTTCGTGCCGGCACTCCCCGGGTTCTCGCGGCCGCGCGAATTCGTCTTCTGAGGCCGGGCGCTCGCGATCCCGACCAGCCCGCCGCGGGAGCGGCGGCGGCGGTTGCGCCGGGGGGCATGCTTGACAAGCCGGCCCCGCCATGCGCTTTTCCGCCCGCCCGAAACGGGCAGATTTCCGCCGAAAGATGCTCGGAACTTTCCATGCACCGCTACCGCACGCATACCTGTGGCGCGCTCCGCGCCGATGACGTCGGCCAGACCGTACGGCTCTCCGGCTGGGTCCACCGCGTCCGCGACCACGGGGGCCTCCTGTTCATCGATCTCCGCGACCATTACGGCCTGACCCAGGTCGTTGCCGATCCCGACTCGCCGGCCTTCAGGGCGGCGGAGAAGGTGCGGGCGGAATGGGTCATCCGGGTCGACGGAACGGTGAAGGCGCGGACCCCCGAGACGGTCAACGCCAACCTTGCGACCGGCACGGTCGAGGTCTTCGTCCAGGAGCTGGAAGTGCTGTCGGCGGCGGACGAGCTGCCCCTTCCGGTGTTCGGCGACCAGGAATACCCGGAGGAAACGCGGCTCACTTATCGCTTCCTGGACCTTCGCCGCGAGAAGCTCCACCGCAACATCATGATGCGCTCCGAGATCATCGCCTCGATCCGGCGGCGGATGACGGGCGCCGGATTCTTCGAGTTCCAGACGCCGATCCTGACGGCCTCCTCGCCCGAGGGCGCCCGCGACTTCCTGGTGCCGTCGCGGCTCCATCCGGGCAAGTTCTACGCGCTGCCGCAGGCTCCGCAGCAGTTCAAGCAGCTGGTGATGATCGCCGGCTTCGACCGCTACTTCCAGATCGCGCCGTGCTTCCGCGACGAGGATGCGCGCGCTGACCGGAGCCCGGGCGAGTTCTACCAGCTCGACATCGAGATGAGCTTCGTCGACCAGGAGGATGTGTTCCAGGCGGTCGAGCCCGTGCTTCGCGACCTCTTCGTCGAGTTCGGCGGGGGCAAGCCGGTGACGGAGGTGTTCCCGCGCATCCCGTTTTCCGAAGCGCTCCGCAAGTACGGCACCGACAAGCCGGACCTCCGCAACCCGATCGAGATGGCCGACGTCACGGACCAGTTCCGCGATTCCGGATTCAAGGTGTTCGCCGGCATGATCGCCGCCGATCCCAGGGTCGAGGTGCGGGCCATTCCCGCGCCGACGGGCGGCAGCCGCGCCTTCTGCGACCGCATGAATTCCTGGGCGCAGGGCGAGGGACAGGCCGGCCTCGGCTACATCTTCTTCCGCGACGACGGCGAGGGGGCCGGGCCGATCGCCAAGAACATCGGGCCGGAGCGCACGGAGGCGATCCGCGAGCGGCTGAAGCTGCGCGACGGCGACGCCGTGTTCTTCGTCGCCGGGCGGCCGGAGAAGACTAACGCCTTCGCCGGCATCGCGCGGAGCCGCATCGGCCGCGAACTCAACCTCGTCGACGAGAACCGCTTCGACTTCTGCTGGATCGTCGATTTCCCGATGTTCGAGTGGAACGAGGAGGAGAAGAGGATCGACTTCTCCCACAACCCGTTCTCGATGCCGAACTACGACGAGGCCGCGTTCCTCGCGCTCGGTGAGGGCGACAAGGACACGATCCTCGGCATCAAGGCCCGTCAGTATGACATCGTCTGCAACGGCATCGAGCTGTCCTCCGGCGCGATCCGGAACCACCTTCCGCAGATCATGCTGAAGGCGTTCGAGATCGCCGGCTACCCGGCCGAAACGGTGGAGAACAAGTTCGGCGCGCTGTGGCGGGCTTTCCACTACGGGGCGCCGCCCCACGGGGGCATCGCGCCCGGCATCGACCGCATCGTCATGCTGCTTTGCGGCGAGGAGAACCTCCGCGAGGTGACGCTCTTCCCGATGAACCAGCGCGCCGAGGACCTGCTGATGGGCGCCCCCTCCGAGGTTTCCCCGAAGCAACTCCGCGAGCTGAACATCCGGCTGACGCCCTCCGAGTAGGGGCGGGCGCCCCTGGAAAGGAGAACGGCCGCCCACCTGGCGGCCGTTTCGCGTTCCGGCCCCGTTGCCGCCCGGAGCTACTCGGAGCCGGTGCGCGACGCCGGGGTCGACCCGCTCTCTTCGGCCGCGCCGCCCGTCTCGCTGCCGCCC
>JAEZEN010000412.1 GCA_023433185.1 Pseudomonadota bacterium
AAGGTCTCGATCGCCGACCGCATCCGCGCCGGATCGGGATCGTAGATCCCGGCGATCTCCGCGTCGGGATGATCGGCCACCAGCCGCAGCAGGTCGCCCATGTGCATGTGGTCGAAGCAGATTCCGACGACACCGTGTCTTGCCACCCGCGCCTCCTCCGTCGCTGGCAGCGATCGCCGCCGGGGCGGGCATGCTACGGAGAGACCCGCCGCCGATCAACCGCGGCGGGAGCGTCATCGGTAGCGGGCCTGGTTCCAGCGATGGCCGAGCAGCGCGAGCACGATGATCAGGCCGTTGAAGAACTGAACATAGAAGCCGGTCAGGCCGGCCGAGATGATCCCCGACTGGATGAACGAGATGATCAGGGCGCCGATCGCGCCGCCGGCGACGGTGCCGATTCCGCCCCATGCCGGCGTGCCGCCGACGAAGACGGAGGCGAGCGCCGGGAGAAGGTAGCCGTCGCCGGTGGTCGGCCACCAGGTGAAGTTGATCATTACCGAGAAGCAGCCGGCGAGCGCCGCGCCGAGGCCCATATACATGAACGTCGCGATGCGGATGCGGTTGACGTCGATGCCCATCTGCGCCGCGCTGTCGGGATTGTCGCCGACGGCGTGGACCCGCGCACCGAAGCGGTGGCGGTTGTAGAGGAACACCGAGAAGACCACGAAGGCGAGGGCCCAGAAGATCTGTACCGGCACGCCGCCGAGCGAACTCGAGAAGAGCTTGTAGGCGAACGTGTCACGAAGGCCGAGCAGGGCGATCGACTTGCCCTCCGTCACGATCATGATGAGGCCGCGGAGCATGTAGTTCATGCCCAGCGTGGCGATCAGCGACGACAGCCCGGCATAGACGACGATCGCGCCGACCGCGGTGCCGAGCACGATGCCGGTCGCGATGCCGCCCGCGATGGCGATGAACGGATTGAAGCCGGACTGGACGAGGAGCGCGAACACCCAGGCGGCGAATCCCATGGTCGCGGGGAAGGACAGGTCGATCTCGCCGACGGTGACGACGAAGACCAGCGGGACAACGAGGAACAGCGCCACCGGCAGGGTCACGAGGACCGAACTGTAGAGCGGCCAGGCGAGGAACACCTGCGGGTTGGCGACGATGAAGATGAGCATCATCACCACGAACACGGCGAGCGTGCCGAGGGCGGCGCGGTTGTTGACGAGGTAGCGGCGGACCGGGCCGGCGCTCGCGTGCGCCTTGGTCGCGGCGCCGGCTTCGCTGGTGGCGGTCATGCGCGGGCCTCCGAAGCGGCAGCGGCCGTCGGGTCGAAGGACGCGACGCCCTGCGGATGGGCGACATGCTCCATGAATTCGATGAGCTTCTCGGCGCTGCCGACATCGGCCTTCGAGGCCTCGAGGGCGACACGGCCGCGGTCGATCACCACGAAGCGGTCGGCGATGTCGTAGACGTGGTGGATATTGTGCCCGATGAAGAGGATCGAGCGGCCGCTCGCCCGCACGGCGCGCACGAAGCGGAAGACCTTCTCCGTCTCGGTCAGCGAAAGGGCCGTGGTCGGCTCGTCGAGAACGATCAGGTCGGCCTTGTTGTAGATCGCGCGGGCGATGGCGACGCCCTGGCGCTCGCCCCCGGAAAGCTGGCCGACGATCGAATCCGGGCTGAACACCTTCGAGGTGAAGCCGATCTCGCGCATCAGGCGCTCGGCCTCCTCGCGCTCCTTGCGGACGCGCAGGAAGCCCAGCCCGTCGGCGATCTCGCGCCCCATGAAGATGTTGCGGACGATCGTCTGCTGGACGGCAAGGGCGCGGTCCTGGAACACGGTCTCGATGCCGGCGTCGCGCGAACGGGCGCCGTTCCAGTTGTGGACCTTCTCGCCCCGCACGAGGATGTCGCCGCTCGTCGGCTTGACCACTCCGGCCAGGATCTTGATGAGCGTCGACTTGCCGGCGCCGTTGTCGCCGAGAAGGCCGACGACCTCGCCCCGGTCGACATGCAGGTTCACCCCGCCCAGCGCGAACACGCTGCCGTAGGACTTCTTCACCTCGCGGAGCTCGATCAATCGTTCTGCCAAGACTGCCTCCCCGTTTTCCCCCGGGGGACGGGCCCCCGGGGGAGAGACGAATACGGCCCGCGCCTAGCGCAGCCCCTCGGTCGCCAGTTCGGCGACGGCCTCGTAGTTGTCCGTGGTGACGAACCCGGCGCCCGTATCGACGTTCATGGCGCCGAGGCCGTAGACCGCCTGCTGGCAGAGGGAGAGGACCGGCATGTAGCCCTGCATGAAGGGCTGCTGGTCGGAGGTGAGCTGAACCCATCCGCCCTCGAAGCCCGCCACGACCTGCGGGCTGGTGTCGAAGCCGATGTTGATGATCTCCCCCGGGTTCTTGCCGGCGGCCTGCATGTAGGTGGGCGCGGTGCCGAGCAGCTGGCCCCCGGGATAGGCGATGATCTTCACGTCGGGATTGGCCTGGAGCGCGGCGGTGAAGGCCGGAATGCCGAGATTCGGATCGGCGGCCCATTCCGTCGGGGCCTGGAGGTGGATGACGGTCAGGCCCGCATCCTCGAAGGCCCGCATGGTCGCCGCTTCACGGACGGCCCGGTTGGTGTCGTCGAGATTGGCCGCGACGATCGCCTTGTCTCCGGCCCCGAGGCCGAAGCGACGCACCGCCTCGGCGCCCAGGGCATAGCCCTGCGGGTCGAGCTGGGCGCCGACATAGCCGCCGCCGAACTGCTTGCGCACCTCCGGCACGTCGACGTTCTGGTACATCATGTGGATGCCGGCCTTCGATGCCTCCTCGGCAAGCGGCAGGATCGGCGCGTCACCCGGATGGCCCATCATTGCGATGCCGTCCGGCCCGGAGGCCACCGCCTCGCGGAGCTGCTGGATCATCCGCTCCGGATTCCAACCGGAGAATACGTACTCGACCTGGGCCCCGGTATCGTGCGCGGCCTGGACCGCGCCGTTATAGACGATGACGCCGAAGCCATCGCCCTCGGCGCCGCCGACGAAGAAGCGGATCTTGACGTCCTTGCACCACTTGTCGCGGAGCGCCTCGGCGCTCGCGTCGACGGCCGACAGGCCCAGGACACCGGCAACGACCGCAAGCGCGGTCGACATTTTCAGCGCTGCCATTCTCATCGAAGCAGTCCTCCCGTGTTTTCCTCGCGTGCGAGGCCTTGTTCAGTTCGCAGTCCCCCCGGCAGAGGCCGGGCTCCTCACATCCCCGGATGACGCCGGGTCCCGTCCGGATTGGCGACGAAACGCCTGCCCCCCCGGCAGTCCTTGAGATGGTCGAGCGCCGCGACCTGGCCGGTCATTTCCAGCGGGCCGCGATAGACCGGGTCGTGCCAGCCCTCGATGTCGATGCTTCCGGCGTAACCGGCGAGGCGCAGTTCCCCGATCACCCGCGTCCAGTCGCTGTCGCCGAAGCCGGGTGTACGCATCTGAACGAACGGGACCTTGCCGAAGATGCCGTGCTCGCGGATCACGTCCCAGCGCACGGTCGCGTCCTTGCCGTGGACGTGGAAGATCTTCGATGCCCACTTGCGGATCTGGGGAATGCGATCGATCAGGTAGACGAGCTGGTGGCAGGGCTCCCATTCGAGCCCGAGATTGTCATCCGGCAGCTCGTTGAACATCAGCTCCCAGGCGTCGGGATTGTGGGCGATGTTCCAGTCCCCGGTGGCCCAGTTGCCATCCATGGCGCAGTTCTCGAAGGCGAGGCGCACACCCCTGTCGGCGGCGCGCCGCGCCAGTTCGCCGAAGACCTCCCTGAAGCGCGGCAGGCTCGCCTCGATCGGCTGGCCGCGGACGCGACCGGTGAAGCCGGCGATGCACGTCGCCCCGAAGAGGTGGGCGTTGTCGATCAGCACCTCCCAGCCGCGGAGCGTCTCACGGTCAATCTCGGTGTCCTCGAGCGGGTTGCCGAACATGCCGAGCGTCGAGATGGTGACGTCGCGATCGCCGATCGCCTCGCGGATCTCGGCGGCGAGGCGCGGAACGTCCTTGTCGCCGATCGTCTGCCAGAAGAACGGCTCGATGCTCTCGAAGCCGTGGTCGAGGATCTCCGCGACATAGGCGGCCGGGTCCGGGGCGTTGCCCTGGACCATCGTGCCGATGCGGATATTGAGGAGTTCGTTGGTCATTGCGCGGCTGCGTCCTTCCCCTGGCCTACGTCGAGAGCCGGAATCGTGATCGGCACGCGCCGGCCGCTCACGGCGCTCTCGATCGCGCCGAAGACCATGGCGAGGCTGCGGATGTTGTCCTCGCCAGCGGTCTCGGGCCTGCCGCCGCCCTGCACTGCCGCGACGAAGTCGCGGATGACGCCGGCGTGACCGCCGATCCTGTCGGCCTCCGACAGCGGCGGCACCGGCACCGGCTCGGCGACGCGGAGGAACGGCGAATCCGGAACCGGGCGGTCGGTCGCCTGTTCGGCGCGGAAGTCGTCATGGCCGTCCCAGGCCAGCGACCCCCCGTGCCGACGAAGCGCCAGGACGATTCCCAGCTCGTCCTGAGGCCTTCCGCGCACCAGCTGCCGCGATAGTCGAAACGGATGCCGCCCTCGAACTCGAACAGCGCGAGGGCGCTCGAGCCCTGCCGGTACCAGGAGTTCGCCGGCTCCCACTCGTGGCACCAGACCGCGGACGGCGCGCTGCCGATCATGAAGCGCGCGGCATCGAAGGTGTGGATCGCCATGTCGAGGAGGAGGACGTGATCCATCGCCTCGCGGAAGCCGCCGAAATGGGGGGCGATGAAGAAGTCGCAATGGACGCTGGTGAGATCGCCGATCGCGCCCGATTCGATGAAGCGGCGGATGCGGCGGACGCCCGGATGGTAGCGGCGGTTCTGGACGACGGCGTGCAGGCGGCCCGCATTCCGCGCGGCGACGACGATGTCCTCCGCATGGGCGAGCGAGTCCGCCATCGGCTTCTCGGTGAGGAGGTGGCAACCGCGCCCCAGCGCGGTCAGCGCGAGGCCATGGCGCGCCTCGGGGACCACCACGTCGAAGACCATGTCGGGCTTCACCGCGTCGATGACGGCGGCGGCATCGGCACCGATGACGACATCGTCGAGGCCGAACTCGGCGGCGCGCCCCTCCGCCCGGGAGACGTCGACATCGACAAGACCGACGATCGCCACGCCATCGACCGCGCGCAGCGCGTCGAGCCAGGCGCGACTCATCAGACCGCAACCGACGAGCACTGCTCGCAGCATCCCGTTTCCTCCGATGGCCCGCGTTGGCCGCAGGTCCTCTCGTTCGCCGGAGACTCGCGCTCCGTAAACGTTTACGATGGAAGCGCAGATGCGATCGCTTGTCAATCCGTGGCAAGACGATCCATCTGATCGAATCGCATCGGGGGCGCCTCGCACCGTGAGCATCCGGGACCTTGCACGGCATCTGAACGTGTCGATCGGCACGGTGTCGCGGGCCTTGAACGGCAAGGCCGACGTCAGCGCCGACACGCGCCGCCGGGTGCTCGCGGCCGCGCAGGAGCTCGGCTATTCGCCCAACCAGTCGGGGCGGAGCCTGCGCCAGGGCGTGACGGGCATGATCGCCCTGGTGCTGCCGACGAGCGGCAAGATGGCCCTCGCCGACACCATCTTCATGGAGGTGATCGAGGGGCTCCGGGCCTTTCTCGCCGGCCGCAACCTCGACCTCATGGTGCTGCTCTCCGGCCCGGAGGAGAATGCCTTCGCCTAT
>JAEZEN010000577.1 GCA_023433185.1 Pseudomonadota bacterium
TCACGTAGATCGTGGTGACGCCGAGCGCGCGGACCAGCGAGGAGATCTCCATGCGTAGTTCGGTGCGCATCGAGGCGTCGAGGTTGGACAGCGGCTCGTCCATCAGGAAGAGCTGCGGCGTGCGGACGATCGCCCGGCCGAGCGCGACGCGCTGGCGCTGGCCGCCGGAGAGCTGTGCGGGACGGCGGGCGAGCAGCTCCTCCAGCTCGACGCGTTCGGCGGCAGCCCGCACCCGGCGCATCCGCTCCTCCTTCGGCACCCGCGCCACCTTGAGCGGGTAGCCGATGTTCTCGGCGACCGTCATGTGCGGATAGAGCCCGTAATTCTGGAACACCATGGCGAGGTCGCGCTCGCCGGGCGGCACGTCGTTGACCACGCGGTCGCCGATCAGCACGTCGCCGGAGGTCGGGTCCTCGAGTCCGGCGACGATGCGCATGGTGGTGGACTTGCCGCAGCCCGACGGGCCGAGCAGGACCAGGAACTCGCCGTCAGCGATCTCGAGCGACACGTCGTCGACACCGACATGGCTGCCCCAGAGCTTGGAGATCGACCTGAGCGTGACCGACGCCATTCCCTACCTCACCGCTGCCCGGCACGCGGCGCCGGGGACATCTTCTTGACTTCAGTCACCCTTGATCACCAGACCGCCGTCGACGCGCAGGACATCCCCGGTGATGAAGGAGGAGCGGTCGCTTGCGAGGAACAGGACGGCTTCCGCCACCTCCGAAGCTTCGCCGAAGCGGCCGATCGGGTGGGCCGCGTTCCACCGCGCGATCAGCTCGTCCGGATCGGCGGCCTCGCGGAACACCTTTTCGTTGAGCGGCGTCATGATCGTGCCCGGCGCGACCGCGTTGACCCGGATGCCGGCGGGGGCAAGTTCGAGCGCGGTCTGCTGGGTGAGGGCATTGACCCCGCCCTTGGCCGCGGCATAGGCGGCCCAGCCGTGAAAGCCGCGGAGCGACTGGACCGAGCTGAGGTTGACGATCGCCCCCTTCCCCGCCGCGCGCATGTGGGGCACGACGCAGCGCATGAAGCGCCACACCGAGGTGAGGTTGTTGGAGATGACCTCGTTCCAGCCGTCCTCGTCGATCTCGTCGACGCTCCCGCCGATGGCCCGGGCGGCATTGTTGACGAGGATGTCGATGCGGCCCCATTCGGCCAAGGTGCGCTCGACCGTCGCCTGGACCTCGTCGAAGCGACGTACGTCGCACGGCTGGAAGATCGCGGTCGCGCCGAGCTCCGCCGCCGTCGCCGCGCCGGCCTCGCGGTCGACATCGGCGATCGTCACCTTCGCACCGGCCCCGGCCAGCGCCACGGCGCTCGCCTTGCCGATCCCCATTGCCGCGCCCGTGACAATCGCGACGCGTCCGTCCAGCTCACCCATCTATGAACCCTTGAAATTGGAAGCTCTCTTTTCCAGGAAGGCGTCGATGCCCTCCTGGCCATCGTCGGAGCAGTAGAGGCGGAACAGCACCTCCTGCTCGAGCGCCAGCGCGGTCGGCAGCGCGGCATCCGCCCCGAGCCGCACAAGGCGCTTCATCTCGGTCAGCGCCAGCGGCGCCACCTTCAGCATCGCCCGCGCCTTGTCCAGCGCGGTGTCCATCAGCTGCTCCGGCTCGCAGAGCGCGGCGGCGAGGCCGAGGGCATGGGCCCGCTCGCCCTTCATGCGCCACGCCGTGAGCAGCAGCTCCGCCGTGACGTGGCGGCCCAGCGAGCGGAGGAGCCGCTGCGTGCCGCCGCCGCCCGGCGAGAGGCCGAGCAGGCCCTCGGGCAGGCCGAGGCGCGCCGAGGTCGTGACCACGATCAGGTCGCAGCACAGCACGATCTCGAAGCCGCCGCCGAGCGCATAGCCGTTGACTGCGGCGATCGTCGGCTTGGGGAAGGCCTCGATGCGGTCGTTGAGCCGCCGGCCGGCGAACTGGAAGGCCATGAAGTCCTTCTCGCGCCGGCCCTGGTAGCCGGCGATGTCGGCGCCGGCGGCGAATGCCTTGTCGCCCGCCCCGGTGAGGATGACGACGCGGATCTCGGGGTCGGCCTCGACCCGGTCGAGCGCAGCCTGGAACGCGTCGAGCATCGCGCCCGACAGCGCGTTGAGCTTCCCGGGCCGGTTGAGCGTCAGCACCGCGATGCCGGGTTCGGGCTTGGCGAGGAGGATGAGGTCGGACATCGCGGGGATCAGCCCTTGACTGCGCTCGCCGTGAGGCCGGCGACGAATTGGCGCTGCAGGAAGAAGAAGAGGACGATGACCGGCACCGAGATCATCACCGACGAGGCCATCAGCTCGCCATAGCGGATGCCGTACTGGCCGATATAGTCGTTCATGCCGACCGGCAGGGTCCGCATCTCCTTGGAGGAGGTGAAGGACAGGGCGAACAGGAACTCCTGCCAGGTGACGATCAGCACCCACACAGACGTGGCGATGATGCCGGGCTTCGCGAGCGGCACGACGATGTCGACGAAGGTGCGGAGCGGCCTGGCGCCGTCGATAGCCGCCGCCTCCTCGAGCGTCTTCGGGACGCGCATCAGGAAGCCGCGCATCATCCAGATCGCGACGGGGAGCGTCACGGTGATGTAGGCGATGATCAGGGAGGCGTGGGTGTCGAGGAGGCCGGCGCCGCGGACGATCTTGTAGATCGGGATGATGATCGCCCCGGCCGGAAAGAACTGCGCCAGCACGACGAGACCGAGGAACACCGAGAGCAGCCAGAACTGGAAACGTGCCAGGCTGTAGGCGGCAAGCAGCGCCAGCGGAATGGTGATGATCACCGTCGAGCAGGAGACGATCAGGCTGTTGAGGAAGTAGCGCTGGAACTCGGGACGGAGCGCGAGAATGTAGTTGTCGAGGGTCGGCGACCGCGGCCACAGCTCGGCGGGGATGGCGAAGGGCTCGTTCGCCGGCTTGAGCGAGACGCTGAACATCCAGAAGAACGGCAGCAGCACCAGCGCGGCCACCCCCAGCTGGAGCGCGAGGAGGCCGGCGCGGCCGACCGTCGAGCGCGGTCTCATCGAGCCGCCTCCGCCCGGCCGAGCAGCCGGAACAGCATGAGGAAGGTCACGATCAGGATGAGGACGACCACCGACAGCGCGCCATAGGCCGAGGCCTCGCCGAAGCGGAACTGGCCGAAGCCGACCTCGTAGATGCGCGTCGGGAAGATGACGGTGGCGTTGAGCGGCCCGCCGCGGGTCAGCACGTAGATGATGTCGAAATAGTTGAAGGTGAGGATCGTGGTCAGCAGCACGTTCACCGCCGCCACCGGCAGGATCGCCGGGATGACCACGTCGAAGAGCCGTCGGACGCGGCCGGCGCCGTCGACCCGGGCGGCGTCGATCTGCTCCTGGTCGACGTTCTGGAGCGCGGCGAGATAGATCACGGTCGAGAACGGGAAGCCCTTCCAGAAGGCGACGAAGATCACCGCCGCCATGGCGATCGAGGGATCGGCGAGCCACGCCACCGGCTGGTCGATGAGGCCGAGCCGGAGCAGGAACGAATTGATGAGGCCGAGCTGCGGGTCGTACATGAAGCGCCACAGGATGGCGGCGACGACGCCGGGCAGCACCCAGGGCAGGAGGATGAGCGCCCGCAGCATGCCCTGCCCGGGCAGGTTCTGGTTGAGCAGCAGCGCGACCAGGAAGCCGAAGACGTTCTGGAGGAGGACCACGCCGAGCGTCCAGATCACCGAATTGCGGAGGATCTGCCAGAACAGCGGGTCGGCCAGAATCCGGCGATAGGTGTCGAGACCGACGAACTCGGGGTTCGGGTTGATGAACGAGCTCGCGAAGAGGCTCTCGCGAAAGGTGTCGACCATCGGCCAGTACATGAGCACGGCGACGAGGATCGCGGCCGGCATCATGAAGCCGTAGGCGATCCACAATTCGCGCTGTCGGCGCCGGTTGCGCGTGGCCATCTTTCAGCGGGATCCGTTCGGGGTTGCCGGCCACCGGTGCGCGAACGCGTCGGCGGCCGGCCGGGAGG
>JAEZEN010000611.1 GCA_023433185.1 Pseudomonadota bacterium
CCGCTGAAGCCCCCCTACCCGGACCACCTGCGAACCGCAATCTTCGGCCTCGGCTGCTTCTGGGGGGCCGAGCGGGTCTTCTGGCAGATCCCCGGCGTCCACGTGACTGCGGCCGGCTATGCCGGCGGCCATACCCCCAACCCGACCTATCAGGAGGTCTGCTCGGGGCGGACCGGCCACAACGAGGTGGTGCTGGCGGTCTACGATCCGTCCATCGTCGGCTACGAGGCGCTGCTCAAGGCCTTCTTCGAGGCGCATGACCCGACCCAGGGCATGCGCCAGGGCAACGACGTCGGCACGCAGTACCGCTCGGGCATCTACGTCGCCGGGGAGGACCAGCGGCAGGCGGCGGAGGCGGCCCGCGACGCCTATGGCGCGGCGCTGAGGGCGAAGGGCTATCCCGCGATCACCACCGAGATCGTCGACGCTCCCGCCTTCTACTTCGCCGAGGACTACCACCAGCAATACCTCGCGAAAAATCCCGGGGGCTATTGCGGGCTGGGCGGCACCGGTGTCTCCTGCCCGGTGGGGACTGGGGTCGCCGCGTAGCGGACGCGGCCGGCCGTCGACGCCGGGGCTCGGATCGGGTACTGGAAGCGAAATGACCGAAGAGAGGCCCGAGGGCCAGTCCCGGGGGCGCAGGCGGAAACCCGGCTCCGATCGAGTTCGGAAGGCGGAGCCTCAGGAAGCGCCCGGTGAGGTGCGCCGCCTTCGCGAGCGGCTTCGACGCTACCTGTCAGGTGGGAGGAGACGGAGCACCGCGACGGCAACCCCTGCCGAGCCGGCAACCCCCGCCGAGCCGGCGGTCCCCGCCAAAGCGCCGCCCGACCCGCTCGACGCCGTCCTCGCGGCGGGGTGGTACGACCAGCTGGTCGACGCCGTGGAACGGCTCATCGGGCGCGGACATGTGGAAACGCCGCGCAACGCCTGGTACTATGCCCGTGCCTGCCTCGAGATCGGACAGCCTGAACGTCTCGTCGCGACCGCCTCGAACTTCAGCATGCGCTCTTGGCGGCATCGCGGATTTCGGAGCCGCTACTTCCAGGCGCTGATCAGTCTCGATCGCATTCCGGAGGCCGTGTCCTTCGTCGAGGAATCGATCCTGCTCGGCACGTTCGATCTCGAATTCATGCTTCGTGTCGTCAGCGAACATCGCCGGCTGGAGCGGGCCGATCTCGTTGCCGCACTCATCGAACTAATTCATCGCCAATGGGGCACGCAACTTCCCAAGGGAACCCCCGTATTCCTCCAGTCCATCCTCCTTAACATCGGCCATCCACTCTCGACGATTGCCCATGCGCTACCTTGGAAGACCGGCAGTTTCCAAGCCGAAAACTATTTCCTCTTGGTGAACGCCAAGGTCCTCGCGCGCGATTACCCAGCCGCGCTGCGCCAATTCAACGCGGCGATTTCCGGCTTCGGCCTTTCCCCGGCTGCGCTCCGCGATCCTGATGGCGCTCTTTCCGTTGCCAACCTGACTTCGGCAATACCCGCCGGCACGCGGGCCGGCCCCCTGGTCACGGTCGCGATGTCGGCGTTCAATGCACGCGGGACGATCCTGGCGGCCCTGGATTCCCTACGGGCGCAGACCTATCGCGACCTTGAGATTCTGGTGGTCGACGATTGCAGCACCGACGACACCGCCGAGGTCGTCCAACGTCATGCCCGGGAGGCCGACAGTCGGGTCCGGCTCATCCGCATGGACGAGAACGGCGGAACCTACCGGGCCCGCAACCGCGCGCTGGCCGAGGCGCAGGGCACCTATTTCACCTGCAACGACTCGGACGACTGGTCCCATCCCGAGAAGATCGCCACGCTGGTCGAGACCCTGGAGCGCGGTACCGGCATCGCGGTGCAGAGCCGCCTGATCCGGCTGAATCCCGAGATCGGCATCAAGCCGAAGCGGAGCGGCTACATCCACGACGACATATCGTCGACGCTGTTCCGGCGCGAGCAGGTCATCGATCAACTGGGCTACTATGAGCCGGTGCCATTCGGCGCAGATTCCGAGTACGTGGCGCGGCTCGCCATGGTCTTCGGCGGTTCGGCCGTGACGACGGTTCCCAAGCCCCTTCTCGTTGCGCATTGGGCGAACACGACGCTGTCCGGTGGCCTCGGAACCGGCATCTCCGACGGGGGAATCTTCTACCCGCAACGCGCTGCCTACCGGCACGCCTACCGGACGCGTCACGCGCGTGGCGAGGCGATCAAACGCGAACGCAACGGCCAGCCACTCGCGGAGGCCGGCCCCGAGCGAAGCGCCGGCGACATGCCAACGCGCACGGGATGGCGGCTGGAGGGGTCGACGCTCTTCTTTCGGGACCCGACGATCGAGCTGTTCTGGCGGATGCCGGACGGCTACGCGATGCCGTCGAACGCGCTGCTGACCCTGGCCGAACTTCTTCTCTTCCGGCCCTTCGGACGCAGCGTCCATGTGGGACCAGACGCGGCACGGCCGGCTCCGGCCGGGGGGCGCGTCGCGGTCGCCTTCTCCGGCGGCATCGACTCCGGGGCGGCGCTCCGCCTTCTACCCGATCCGATACCGATCCACACCCAGGTCGCCAATCCCGCCGGCAAGCACCGCCTCGAGAATGCCTTGCTCGCCGTCGAGGAGGTCGGCGGGGTCGCCATCGTCTCCAATTACGACGAACTGCCGCCGACGTTCGGTGAACGCCGTGGCTACTTCGGCTTCGGCGGCTTCACCGTGACCTCGGTCCTTCTCGCAGATCACTTCAATCTGCGAACCGTCGCGGACGGCAACCTCGTCGACAGACTCTACCTGCTCGATGAGGCGGGTGCCGGCATCCGCTTCAATCCGGAGGATCGATCGGCCGATCTCGCCGTCTACGAGAGAGCAGGCCTCCAGTACTGCGCCCCGATCGCCGGCCTGACCGAGGTTTCGACCGAGCGCATCACCACCGACCTGAGATTCGCCATGGGCTGCATGCGTGGCGAAGGCGGCGAGCCCTGTCACAACTGCATGAAATGCTACCGCAAGGAGGCGCTTCGCGGCAGGCCGATCCCCTCATGCGAGGAGTCCGAGCAGATTCTCGCCCGGGGAGCCATACCTCTTCTGGGGACGCTGCTCTGGGCCGCAGAGCACCGCGGCCTCTCGCATCCCCGGCTCGACGCGCTGCGCCACAAGGACATCTCCTGGGTCGACAAGTGGTACCCGCGGTCGATCGAGTTCATCCCCGAGGACCTGCGACCGTACTTCCTCGAGCGGCTGAAGCACTACGGCATCGAGCCTCTCGCCGACCCCACGCCGCTGGAGACATGGGACGCCCGCGCCGAGGCTCCGGGCGGCAATCCTCCGAAAAGTTGACGCCAGCGTCAGGTTTCGCCTATCCTGCCGATGCAACCGGACAGGGCGGCGGAACCGATGGCACAGGCGCTCCACGAGGCGATGCGCGAGATTCTCGGAGGCTGGCGGGACGATCTCGATCCCGCGTGGCGAGCCGTCGTCGCGGACGCCGAGCCGGGTCTTTCTGACATGGACCCCGCCCTCGTGCTCGAGCCGTGGGAGCCGGTGTTTCCGCCGCGCCGCGGCCGCACCTATCCCGGCGCACCGAAAGGCGCCCACATGCTCCGCGCCTTTGATCACCTTGCGCCGGAGGACGTGCGCGTCGTCATCCTGGGCCAGGACCCCTATCCCTGCGCCGCCTTCGCCACCGGCCGGGCATTCGAGGCCGGCAACGTGGCCAGCTGGCGCGAGCTCGAGAAGATGTTTTCGAAGAGCATCCGGACCTGGCTGCAGCTCGTCGTCGCCGCCCGGACCGGCGATGCCGGCTATGCCGGCTCTGTCTCCGACTGGGATCGCACGATCGCCGACATCGAGGCCGGCCGCGTCGCGGTCGAGCCGGCGGCGGAGATCATGGACCCCTGGGTCGCGCAGGGCGTCCTCCTCCTCAACTCCTCCTTCACGCTCAGCCGCTTCAAGGTCGAGGGCGACCCGCACCAGACGGACGGCCACCTGCCGCTGTGGCGGCCGGTCGTCGTCGCCGTGCTCCGCCACCTCGCCGCCCGCGGCACGCCGACCGTCTTCCTCGCCTTCGGCGACCAGGCCGCGGCGGCGCTGGCCGCGGC
>JAEZEN010000622.1 GCA_023433185.1 Pseudomonadota bacterium
CCGTCCTACGCCGAGGAACTCGACGACGAGATCCCGTTCTAGGGAGGCATCCCCGAGGCTGCCCGCCAGCCGAAAGGGCTTGGGTCGTCCTACCGGCCGCTGGTCTGGCGGTTGGCCCAGGACAGCACGACCGAGAACAGCGCGAAGACCGCGATCACTCCGACGCTGACGACGAGGGTTTCGACCGGCATGGCAACCTCCTCCTTCATGTGACGGGGAGATGCTCTCCCGGACGGCACCGGTTGCCATTGACGCAGATCAAGCCCGCGTCGTCCGGCGCCGGCGTGGTGTTTCGGCGACGGCCGGATCGTGGAGAGGCGCACCCCTCGTCGTGGCGGGGTCGGGGCTTCCCCGTCCCCTCAGGCGGGCCGCGACCCGTCCTCCCACTGGCCCTCGTCTTCCCACTGGCTGATGAGCGCGGCGATTCGAGCCGCGCTTTGTTCCCAGGTCTTCCAGGGCATGCCGTCGGAGCGCGGTTGCCGGCCGTCGCGCCGGAGCGCGAGCCAGTCCCGGACGGCCGCGGCAAGGTCGGCCGGCGCGAGGCCGGAGAAGTAGGCCGCATGATCGCCGGCGACCTCGCGGAACACGGGCAGGTCGCGGGCGAGGATGGGAATGCGGTGGCGCGCCGCCTCGATCAGCGGCAGTCCGAAGCCCTCGCCCTCGGATGCCGCGAGCAGGCAGGCCGAGGCGGCATAGACCTTCTCGAGATACTCGTCGGATATGCCCTTCAGCCAGACCAGGCGGCCGTCGCGTTGCGGGTGCTCCGAGAGCTTCGCCACGATCCCGGGGATGTCGTTCCGCATGGCGTCGGGAAGCCCCCGCCACCCTTCCGCGCCGACGATCACGAGGTTGACGTCGACCCCGGCATCCCAGAGGAGGTCGAAGGCGTCGATCGCCTGGAGATGCCCTTTGCGGGGCTCGATCGTGCCGACCATCAGGAAAGTCGGCCGCGCGGCGAATGCGGAGAGCCTTGCCGGCGCGTCCGGGGGCAGGCCGCGGGTCGGATCGGAGCGATCGATGTCGGCGCCGAGATGGAACCAGCCGATTCGGAACCGCCGGTTCACCGGTTCGCCTGAAGCCTCAAGCCAGCGCCGGTAGTCCTCGGCCACGGCGGACGATATGCAGACGGCGCCGTCCAGGCGGCTGATGGACGACAGCCATTGCTCGAAGCCGGGCCTGGTCCCTTGCGGGAAGCGATGCGGGATCTGCACCGGCAGCAGGTCGTAGATCGTGCCGTAGGCTGCCACCCCGTGACGCCGCAGGTCGGCGTGCAGGCCGCCCGCTTCGGCGTCGACGAAGTGCCGGCCCGAAAGGTCGAGCACGATCAGGGCGTCGCCGGCGGCCACTTCGACGACATCGTCCTCCAGGATGGCGGGGCAGCCCAGGAGGCCGAGAGTGAAGCGCCGCGCGTAGCGATAGTGCCAGCGGCCGGTGGCGTTCGACAGGAAGACCGGCTCCACCCGGAACCCGACGGGCGGGGCTTCGAGCAGCGCAAGGATGACGGCTCTCACCACGCGTTGTATGCCCGTGCGCAGGTCGTTCTCGCTGGTGTGGGAGACGTCGAGAAGGAGTTGCCGCTGCGCCCTGGCGGCCGGAAAGCCGCGCGCCAGAGCGTGGGCGAGACCCGGGGCATCCTGGGCGGACAGCGGAGCGCCCGACGCCACCAGGGCGTCGACAAGGTCCCTGACGCCGGTGCTTCGGCCGTCGTAGGCCGACTCGATGGCATCCGACAGCCGGTTCCCCATGTCCGCCGCCGCCATGCCCGCGCCATCCGGAGCAGTCCCGGTGTGCCAGGTCCGTGGCAATGCTTTCCCGAACCATGATCGCGCAAGCGCCGCAACCGCGTCGGAGCCGGCGACGACGCCGCGGGCCGTCGAGAGGAGGGCCGGACTGGCGGGATGGCTGGTCCGCGCCCGGGCGGGGTCCCGGAAACGGTCACGCACCGCCGCATATCCGTGACTGTCGTAGAGCGCGTTCGTCCAGACGCTTCTGCCGGTGTCTTCCTCGAGTTGCGCCAAGGTGGGACCTAGGAAGGGCTCCTCCAGCCAGATCACGCCCGGAAGACGCAGAAACAGCTCGAGAAGGTGCGTGGGAACCACGCCGGGCCCGAACCGGTAGACCAGCCGATCGATCGAGCAGGCGTTGGCGAGAAGCCAGTCGGAATCCCGGATGTCCCAGTTCGAACCGGCCGGGGGCGGCAGGTAGCGCGTGCTCACCACGGTAACCCGATGCAGCCTGGAGAGGCGCACCACGACCATGGTGAAGGTGCTGTCGGCAAGCATGTCTCCGGGCTGCGCGGCCGCGATCAGGGCGAGGCCGGGGCGCTGTTCCCAAGACGCCCGGAAACCTCGACCGGGGGATGCGTCTTCCCTGGCGCGCCGCGCCAGAGCCACGGCCTGCTCCATCGCGGCAAGTGACTTCCGGGCCGTCGTGTCCCAGGAGAAGCCGGCCGCCCGTGCCGGAGCGTGCCTGGTGAGGCTGCCGCGGAAGGCGGCGTCCTCCAGCCCCTGCTCCATGAGCCGCGCCATGTCGGCGACATCGGTCGGGTCGAAGAGCGCATCGTCGCGGCCGATGATCTCGGGGATGCTCGCGGCGCGCGAGCCGATCGTCGGCGCGCCGCAGGCCATGGCTTCAAGGGCGGGCAGGCCGAAGCCTTCGTCGAGGGACGGCAGCACCATGAGGTCGCAGGCATTGTAGAGGCGCACCAGGTCTTCGTCGCTCACGTAGCCTGTGACCACCAGCTGCCCGCGGCGAAGCCCGGCCCGCGTTGCCATCTCCCGCAGAACATCTCGCTGTCCGCCGGGGAATTTCCCGATGAGTACCAGCGCCCGCTCATCGTGGAGCCGCCGCGGCAGGCGGGCGAAGGCCGCGAACAGGCGCTCGAGGTTCTTGTGCGGCTCGATGGTTCCGGCCGTCAGGATGAAGCGGGAGGGGATGCCAAGACGGTGGAGCAGATCATGTCGTGCCGCCGCGTCCTCCTTTCGCGGTCGGAAGATGTCGTCATGGGCACTCGATACCGCGACGATCCGGCCGTCGCCGACATCGAGGCGGGCCGCCGCGTCGCGGGCGGTGAAGGCGGAGATGGCAAGGAGCAGGTCGGCACGCTCGACATCGGCGAGGGTCTGGCGGTAATGCGCCTCGCCTGCGGGGTTCGGTCCGAGAAACCGGTCGGGATCGTGCAGCGGGATCAGGTCGTAGAGCGTCACCGAGGTGGCGAAGGCCGAGCCGGGCGTGCCGACGCTGGTCACGGCATCGTCGACGAGTCCTTCGAAAGGGCTCGTGACGTGGACGATGTCGGGGTCGAGGCTTGCCAGGAAGGCCTCGCGGATGAGCGCGGCCCGACGGCGCCGGTCCTCGTTGCCGTCTTTCGCTGCGAGCGGTCCCGGGGCGTACCACACGCGGATCCGGTCGCGAGGCAGCAGACCGTCGAACGCCTCCCGGATCGGCATGATCGTTTCGGGAAAGAGACCGTTCAGCGCGAGGCAGACATCATGCGGGCCGCGGTTGCGGACGACGGCCTGCGCGAAGGCCATGCTCCAGCGGCCGATGCCGCGCGTCCGGCTCGCCGTCTGCGCACCCTGCATGTCGATGACGATGCGCATCAGCGGGCCTTCTCGGCCCGCCTTGCGATCGCGGCAATCAGCAGGTCGTGGAGCTCCCGGCCGCGGCGGCCGAGTTCGGCCGCCGGGAAGCGCGGATTGACGAGCTGGCGCAGGTGACGCT
>JAEZEN010000623.1 GCA_023433185.1 Pseudomonadota bacterium
GTTGCCAGCCGAGGGCGGCCGGCCGGAACGTCATGGCGACCGTCAGCCAGTCGTCGGAATCGTCGCCCTCCCCGACGGTGACGCGGAGCGTCGGCGGCAGGGTGAAGCCCAGTCCCTTGAACCGCGACAGCGGATCGGCCGGCAGGCCGAAGTCGGTCCCGCTGCCACTGCCGCCGCCCTGCCCGCCAGTCCCGGTCGGCGCCTCCACCCGCCCGCGCCGGAGCAGTTCGAACACGAGCTCCGGCGTGATCACGGTCTCGAGGCGGGCGGCGATCAGGTTCGCCGCGATCGCCTGGCCCGCCGGGTCGACCGAGGCCGTCAGTCCGGCGATCGTGCCCCCGCTCGCCCGGGCGATGACCTGCGCGGCCAGCGAGGTGCGCACCGCGGCGAGATCGACGCGTTCGCGGAAGGCCGCCGCGTCGCGGTCGCGCACCGCTTCCGACAGCCGGTAGAGGTCGAAGAGCGGCCATGCGACGAGTCCGCCGGCGGCGATGACGAGGGCGAGGATCAGGACCAGAACGAAACGCATGCTCGACTCTCGTGCGACGGGCGCGCTTCACGACCGCGCCGGAAGACACCCGACAGCGCATCATTCCGCCGAAACGGTGGCGCGGCCCGCACCGGCGTCATGGCGCCGGAAAGCCACCCTGTCAAAATCTGCAGGCTTTTGCGCTGGATCAAGATGCGGCGGTGCGCATCTGAGCTATCGAGGTCTCTTGGGGGGCCGGGCGCGCGGGTCGTTTTCAGGGGACTTACAGGGGATCAGGATGGTTCTTGCCCGTAGCTTGATGTATGGCCTTGTCTTTATCGGGCTCATGCTGGCCCTCCTGGTTTCGTTCTTTGTGATCCCCCAGGTGCTGGCCGGTGGCGGGTCCGGCGGCGACCCCGGGCGATTCCTCGCCAGTCTCTTGTCGCTGCATTTCTGAGCGCGGCGCGGAAGGCTGCTTCTCGCGGTCCCGGATCGCCTGGCGGTACGCGCATCGTCATCGTGCTGTTCGTCGCCATCGACGATGCGATTGCGGTCTATACTGCCGGTTATCCAGACGACCTGGTGTGAGGTTGATGGGATCGCATTTCCAGGGCCGGCCCAGTGCGCCGGGAGCCTTGTAGGTGGCGGACGCGGTTTCGCGCCCCGGCGCCGTCTCGCCTCCGGCTTGGATGCCGATCGTCGCGATCATCGTGCTCGCGGCTGCGGTCTTTGCCCTGTCGGCAGCGATCGGCGGCGTGACCTGGGACGAGGTCATCCACCGCAACGGCGCGGAACTGCAGTTCGAGGTCGCCGCCGGATGGCTGGCCGGCGAGCCGACGACGTTCCGCTCCCTTCCCAGCGACTACGCCTTCTACGGGATCATCCCGACCGGTCTCGTGACCGGCATCGACGCCCTGTGGACCGCGATCACCGGCGACCCCCTGCCCACGCGCGCCTTCGGAATCTGGCTGCACGCGATCACCTTCGTCCTCTCCTGCCTCTCGGTGTTCCTGGTCTTCGACATCCTCCGCCGGCAGTCGCGGCACCGGTGGATGCCCTGGCTCGGGGCCGCGTTCCTGCTCCTCTACCCCCCGTGGCTCGGCTACGGGCTGATGGACTACAAGGACGTGCCCACCGCATTCTTCCTGCTCCTCCTCGTCTACTGCACCGCGCGCGCGCTCGAGGGAAATGGCGAGGGCCTCGTCCGCTGGACGGTGTTCGCAGCCCTCGCCACGATCGCGCTCGGCGGCACCAAGGCCGCCGCCCTCGCTCTCGGGGTCGTCCCCTGGCTGGCGCTTGCCATCGCCGCCTTCCGGCAACGCAGATGGGCGCTGCCGTTCCTCGCGGCCGTCGGCATCGTACTCGGGCTGATCGTCGTCACCCCCGTGAGCTGGCCCGAGCCGGTCGCGTTCTTCACCGCCGCGGTCGAGCTGATGTCGCGCCACCCGTGGCGGGGCTGCACGCTCACCAACGGCGCCTGCCTCGGGCCGAGCCACGACGACTGGTCGGCGGCGGGCTACCTGTGGCAATGGGCCCGCGTGCAGATGCCGCTCGTGGTGATCATCGGGATCCTGCCGGCGATGGCGGTGGCGCTCTGGCGGGGCGGCGTCGGCCGGATCGCGGCGGGCACGCTGGCCTTCACCATCGGCGCGATCGTCGTGCGCAACGCGAGCCTCTATGACGGGCTCCGTCACGTGCTGTTCGTCGTGCCGCTCATCGTCATCGTGATGTTCGTGGCCATCGACTACGCGATCGCGGCCTGGGGGCGGGTCGCCCGCGTCTCCATCCTGGCGCTCGTCGGCATCGAGATGGCGAGCTTCGCCATCGATGACGTCCGCCTGTTCCCCTACAACTACGCCTACTTCAACCTCGCCGCCCGGAGCGACATCGACATCGCGCGCTTCGAGACAGAGTTCTGGGGGTTCTCTCTCCACGAGGCCGTCGCGGCGGTCCGGACCGCCGAAGGGCGGCTCGGTCAGGTCGTCGGCAACCCCGCCCACATCGTCGCCGCATCGCTGCCGCGCCGCAAGGTGTTCTGGCTCAACCACCTCCGCGGCTCGGGCTATACCGGGCCGTACACGGAGATCAGCTATACCCGTGGGGGGGGGGGGGGGGGGGGGGGGA
>JAEZEN010000634.1 GCA_023433185.1 Pseudomonadota bacterium
GCACCGTGAAGTCGAGGCCGTGGAGCTTGCGTTCGGTCGCGAGGCCCTCGACCTCGAGGACCGGGGCGCCCGGCTCCCGGCGGGGCTTCGGCGCAGCGACGACCGCTCCGTCGGTGGATGGCGAACGCGCCATCAGCCGCGACACTTCGGGGATGCTGAGCTCGGCGACGGCGAACGGACCGCGGATCTGGCCGTCCTTGATGACGCTGAGCCGATCAGCGATCCGAAAGATCTCCGACATTCGATGGCTGATATAGACGATGCCGATCCCCTCGGCCTGCAGCCGGCGGATCGTCGCCTGCAGCGCCTCCTCCTCCGGCACGGTCAGCGACGAGGTCGGCTCGTCCATGACGAGGATCGCGGCGCCGCGCGACAGGGCCTTCAGGATCTCGACCTGCTGGCGGCGGGCGAACGGCAGATCCTCGACCACCGCGGCGGGGTCCAGGGCGAAGTCGTTTTCGGCGACGAGCTGCTGCGCCTCGCGCCGGATGCGTCTCCGGTCTATCCGCCCGCCGCGAAGAACCGGCTCGCGGCCGAGAAAGAGATTGTCGGCGACCGTCATCGCCGGGATGAGGCTCAGTTCCTGATAGATCATCGCCAGGCCACTGTCGAGGCGCTGGCGCGTCGTGGTGCCCGTGAGGCGATCGCCCCGCAGCAGCACCTCCCCCTCGTCGGGCTGGTACACGCCCAGGAGAACCTTCATCAGCGTCGACTTGCCGGCACCGTTCTCGCCGAGCAGGGCATGGACCTCGCCGGCACGAACGTCGAAATCGACATTGCGGAGCACGATATTGGCGCCGAAGCGCTTGACGATGCCACGCATCGCAAGGAGTGGCGTCCCGGTGGAATGAGGGGCAGGAGTCGGCATCGCGGGAGGCCCGTCCGGGGGCAGGAGCGGGCGGCGTCTGGCGCCGCCCGAGATTGCGGTGCGGGAGGCAGCGTTCAGTAGCAGGCGCCGGCGCAGGCTTCGATCACCTCCGGGGGCGCCTTCTCCTTGGTGACGAGCTCGAGCGCGGAGAGGAGATTCGCCTTCTTCACCCGGAGCGAAGGCAGCGAGATGTAGGGCGGCACCTCCTTGCCAAGGAGCGCCGCGGCCCCGGCCTGCGCCTCGGCGATGCCGAGATCGTAGGGCAGCTGCGCGCCGATCGCGATGATCTGATCGCGAGCGACATACAGGGCGCTGTCCGGACCGAGGTCGTTGGTCGTCACGACGAGGTCGGTTCGGCCGAGCGACTCGGCCCCGGCCAGCGTCTGCATCGCAGGGTCGCCCCACACTGCGAAGATGCCCTTGATGTCGGGGTGCGCGGTCAGCATCGCGATCGCCTTGTCGTAGGCCTCGCGCGGCTGGGTGAACTTCTCGCGGGCCGCGACGGTGACGCCGGGATGCGCGGCGACCGCCTTCTCGAAGCCCGCCACCCGGGCGGCGATCGAGTAGTACGAATCCTGGATGTAGGTCATCAGGCCGACTTCACCCTCGCCGCCGATTGCCTCGATCAGTTCCTCGGTGGCGAAGACCGCGTTCTGCTCGTTATCCGAGGCGACGACGGTGACGTAGTCCTTCCCCGGTTCCATGCCGTGGGCGACGTTGTCCATGAACACGATCTTGATGCCGGCATCGGACACGCGCCTGTAGACATCGGCCTGCCCGGCCGGATCGATCGGCACCGAGAAGACCAGGTCGACGCCGCGGGCGATCATGCTCTCGAGGTGGTCCGCCTGGGCGGTCGGCGCCTGCTTGGCGTCGGTGACGGCGACGACTTCGATGCCGTATTCGCCGAGGGTCTTGGTCAGCGCCTCGACCTGGAGCGTGTTCCAGGGCGAGTCGAGGGCCTGCATGGCGATCCCGGCCTTGAAGTTGCCGGCCTTGAGTTCGGCGAGCTCCTCATCGGTGAAGGTGATCGCGCTCGGCGGCGTGGCGGGCGCGCCGTCCGGATAGCCTACGACCGGCTGCCCGGTCGGGGACAGGGGCAGAGGCACCATCAGTTCGGCGGCCTCGGGCGGAAGCTCGGCGGCCGGGGCCGGCCCGAGCGTCAGCATCGCGAACGACATTGCGAGTGGAAGGGCACAAGTGTGAAGGAACGATCGAGATCTGGTCACGTGCGTGCTCCGTGGTTCACAATATGGACTGGCCTTACCCGCCCAGATCACAGGAAGTACTGGGGCAGATCCTTCTCGAGGCGCCGCAGCTCGCCTTCGTTGTATCGAATGTGCTTGGCGATGATGTTGGCGGCCCGGCGCGGACGCCCCGCCTCGATCTCATCGACCACCATCGAATGCTCGGCGTAGGAGATCGCAAGGCGCCCGGGGCGCGGCAGGCCGAGACGCCGGACGCGCACGAGGTGGAGGCGCGCCGCGGCCGTGTGGTTCCACACGCCGGGCTTTCCCGCCTGCTCCGCGAGAAGGCGGTGAAAGGCATCATCCGCCTCGTGAAAACCGTCGATGTCACCGGCGGCGACGAGCTTGACCTGCTCGGCGAGTTGATCGCGGAGCGTCGCGACCACGGCCTTCCTGGGACGTGAGGCCAGTTCGTGCACGACCTG
>JAEZEN010000435.1 GCA_023433185.1 Pseudomonadota bacterium
TCGATGATGTAACCCTGACCAAGGTTCGGGGAGACGTTGTCGATCTGCGACAGCGCCACGCCGGCCATGCCGGCGATGCCCGAGCCGAGGCCGAAGGTCAGGGCGTCGATCCAGGGCGTGCGGATGCCCATGGCGCTCGCCATCGCCCGGTTCTGGGTGACGGCGCGCATCTGGAGGCCGAAGCTGGTCTTGCGCAGGACCAGCATCAGGAGGGCGAAGACCAGCAGTGCGAAGATGATGATCGCAAGCCGGTTGGCCGTGATCGAGAGCCCCCAGAGCTGGAACGAGCCCGACATCCACGACGGCGTTCCGACCGACTGGTTGGTCGGGCCGAAGATGGTGCGGACCGCCTGCTGGAGGATCAGCGACACGCCCCAGGTGGCAAGCAGCGTCTCGAGCGGACGCCCGTAGAGGAAGCGGATGATGCCGCGCTCGATGAGGACGCCGACGCCGCCGGCGACGAGGAAGGCGAGCGGGATGGCGAAGAACAGCGAGGCATCGAACAGTTCCGGCGCATGGGCGCGGATCAGTTGCTGGACGACGAAGGTCGTATAGGCGCCGAGCATCACCATCTCGCCATGCGCCATGTTGATCACGCCCATCACGCCGAAGGTGATGGCGAGGCCGATGGCGGCGAGCAGGAGAACCGAGCCCAGCGACAGGCCGTACCAGACGTTCTGGAGCAGGTCCCACAGGGCGAGGTTGCTCTCGATCGTGGTCACGGCGGCCTGCGCTGCCACCCCCACCGGCCCCTCGACGGTGACGAGCGGGGTGAGGAGCGCAAGGGCATCGCGGCCGCCGCGCTGCTTCAGCACCTCGATCGCCTCGAGCTTCTCCGCCTCCGGGGCATCGGAGTTGAGCACGGCCGCGGCGCGGGCCTCGCGCATCAGCCTGGCGATCGTCGGATCGGTCTCCTGGGCGAGCGCGGCATCGATCAGTTCGATCGAATCCGGGTCGCGGCTCTGGAAGATCGCTTCCGCCGCGGCCCGCCGCGTCGCCGGATCGTCGCTCATCAGCGTGAGGCCGCCGAGGGCCGCGCGGATGACGCGCCGGAGCTTGTTGTTGACCCTGATCTTCTCGAGGGCCCGCGACGGCTCCTCGCCCGCGGCCTCGCCGGTCAGGGGGTCGAAGAGGCGAAGATTGCTGCCCGCGGTGACGGTGATGAAGACGAGGCCGTCGGCCTTGCGGACGTGGAGGTTGCCTGCGGCCAGCGCCTCGAGCGCCGGGACCGCCGCGGTGTCGCCGGTGGCGGCGATCGCGATCACCTGTCGCTCGGTATCGGCGTAGCTGCCCTGGCCCAGGGCGTTGATGAGGGCGCGGAGGTCGCCGTCCTGGGCTGCGGCACCGCTCGCCAGACCGAGGGCGAGCCCGAGCACCAGGAGCGTGCCGCGGATCAGCGTCATGGCGTGCCCGGAGACGCGCCGCGGTGCGGAGAGCCGCGAAGGACGCAACGTGGTCAGTCCCATCATGGTTCGAGCACCGGCCCGTAGAAAGGGAGGGAGAGAACGGGAGGCCGGCGCGGGCCGGCCTCCCCGGCTTCGGGAGGAAGCGTCGCGTTACTCGCCCATTCCGCCGCACTTGCCGGTGACGACGTTGAAGTTCCCGCACGACATCGGCGCGCGCCAGTCGGCGATAAGGTCCTTCGAGTCGGGGAGGAAGTCCGACCATTCGTCGCCGACGACCAGGCCGGCCGTCTCCCAGACGATCTCGAACTGACCGTCGTCCTGGATCTCGCCGATGAGAACCGGCTTGGTGATGTGGTGGTTCGGCATCATCGCGGAGTAGCCGCCCGAGAGGTTGGGGACGGCCACGCCGATGATCGCGTCGATCACCGCGTCGGGATCGGTGGTGCCGGCCTTCTCGACCGCCTTCACCCACATGTTGAAGCCGATGTAGTGGGCTTCCATCGGGTCGTTGGTGACGCGGTTCTCGTCCTTGATGAACTCCTTCCACGCCTGGATGAACTCGTCGTTCTCCGGCGTGTCGACGGACTGGAAGTAGTTCCAGGCCGCGAGGTGGCCGACGAGCGGGCTGGTATCGATGCCCGCGAGTTCCTCCTCGCCGACGGAGAACGCAACGACCGGGATGTCCTCGGCCTTGATGCCCTGGTTGGCGAGTTCCTTGTAGAAGGGCACGTTGGCGTCACCGTTGATCGTCGAGACCACGGCGGTCTTCTTGCCGGCCGATCCGAAGGCCTTGATGTCGGAGACGATCGTCTGCCAGTCGGAATGTCCGAACGGCGTGTAGTTGATCATGATGTCTTCCGGCGCCACGCCCTGGTCGAGGAGATAGGCCTCGAGGATCTTGTTGGTCGTGCGCGGATAGACGTAGTCGGTGCCGGCGAGGACCCAGCGTTCCACGTCCTCGTTTTCCATCAGGTAGTCGACGGCCGGAATGGCCTGCTGGTTCGGCGCGGCGCCGGTATAGAAGACGTTCCGCTGGCTCTCCTCGCCCTCGTACTGCACGGGGTAGAAGAGCAGGTTGTTGAGCTCCTCGAACACCGGCAGGACGGATTTCCGCGACACCGAGGTCCAGCAGCCGAACACCGCGGCGACCCCGTTCTGGCTGATCAGTTCGCGTGCCTTCTCGGCGAAGAGCGGCCAGTCGGACGCCGGATCGACGACCACCGCCTCGAGCTGCTTGCCGAGGAGCCCGCCCTTCTTGTTCTGCTCCTCGATGAGCATCAGCATGACGTCCTTCAGCGTCGTCTCGGAAATCGCCATGGTCCCCGAGAGCGAGTGCAGGATGCCGACCTTGATCGTGTCCTCCTGCGCGGCCGCCGGCAGCATTCCGGCGAGCGAGGCCGAAAGGCCCAGTCCCGCAGCCACAGCCACCCCGCGTAGCATTCCCCTGTGCTTCAGCATTCAGCCCTGTCTCCTGTCCCTTGCCGCGGGCAAACCGATATCGCCGCAGCCGAAGACAGGTTTCGCAAGAAGCGGGCCACCCGCATTGCGCGACGCCCAGGACCCGGCGCGATGCCGAACTCCCGCGACGAACGGGCCCGATTCGGCCTAGGTCGATACAATTGTGCGCAACGCGCCAGGCACCTGCCCATGCGAAGATCAGTCGGGCGGGCGCATTCCTGTGCCGCCTATTTTTTGGGCATTCAGTGTGCCTCTGCATGCAACCGTCCTCGAGCCGGGTGCAGAGCGGCTACAGGCATGCTGCGAAATCTGGCGCTCGGCCGGGCGACGCCGTCCGCGCGGACGCGCAAACCCGGAATTTGACACACTTGGCTGCCACCCCTACACCCCCACGCGGGCAGGGCGACGACGGTTTCTTGGAGGTCAGTGCATCATGGTGGCGTTCGACGCGGACCGGAAGGTCGACAACTCGAAGCTTCCCCAACTCGAGATTTTCGAAGGGAAGACCTCGGTTCGGGAAAAGAAGGGCATTCTATACTTCGAGGACAAGCAAGGAAAATTCGTCATCGAGGTCGCGGCTGTCATCCGGAACAAGGGCGGAGAGGAAAAGGGCAAGATCACCGGGCTCGCCGCCAAGAAGAGCAATGGCGACCCCATGTGGGACATGGGCGGCCTCAGCTACAATTTCGAGAAGTTTTTCAAGCAGATCAACAACGGCAAGCTTGACAAGGTCATCGCCAACATCTTCAGCGGCAAGGACACCATCTGGGGCTCGCACTACGACGACAAGCTCTATGGCTTCGATGGCAACGACACGCTGAAGGGCTGGAAGGGCGACGACATCCTCAATGGCGGCAAGGGCAAGGACCTGCTCATCGGCGGCCAGGGCAACGATTCCTTCGTGTTCGACCAGAAGCTCGGCAAGAAGAACATGGACACGATCCACAAGTTCAAGGTCGGGGCGGACAGCGTGTGGATCGACACGAAGGTGTTCGTCGGGCTCGAGAAGGGCAAGCTCGGAGCGGACAATTTCACGATCGGCAAGAAGGCCAAGGGCGACGACCCGCAGGTGATCTACAAGAAGAACAAGGGCCTGCTGCTGTTCGACGCCGACGGCGAAGGCGGCGCCAAGGCGGAGAAATTCGCCAAGATGCCGAAGAACAAGGATCTCTCGCACGACGATTTCCTGGTCATCTGAAGGGGTTCCATCGCCCCCGCGGCTCGGCTAGACCGCGGGGATGCGATGGTCTCCCCAGCAGGAATCAGCCCTCTCCGCCGTCCGGTCCTGGCTCCAGGCCGCTGACCGGCCGGTATTCCGGCTGTTCGGCTATGCCGGGACCGGCAAGACGACGCTGGCCCGCCACATCGCGGAAGGTGTCGGCGGTAACGTCGTCTATGCCGCCTTCACCGGCAAGGCGGCCCACGTCATGCGCGGCAAGGGCTGCGCGGATGCCGGCACCATCCACAGCCTGATCTACCGCATGCGCGGCGAGGACGAGACCGGCCCGAGCTTCGTCCTCAACCGCGAGAGCGCCGCCGCCAAGGCGGCGATCATCATCATCGACGAATGCTCGATGGTCGACGAGGAGATCGGCAAGGACCTGCTCACCTTCGGCAAGCCCGTCCTCGTCCTCGGCGACCCGGCGCAGTTGCCGCCCGTGGCCGGCGGCGGATTCTTCACCGCAGCCGAGCCCGACGTGATGCTGACGGAGGTGCACCGTCAGGCCGCCGACGATCCGATCATCCGCCTGTCGATGACGGTCCGCGAGGGCGGCACGCTGGCGCTTGGCGACTACGGCGAGAGCAGTGTGATCTCGCGCCGCGACCTCGAGCCCGATGCCGTGCTCGCGGCCGATACGGTGCTCGTCGGCCGCAACAACACCCGGCGCGCCTATAACGGCCGGATTCGCGAGCTGCGCGGCCGCACGGCGCCGACCCCCGTTGTCGACGACACGCTCGTCTGCCTCAAGAACGACCGCAAGCGCGGCCTTCTCAACGGCAGCATCTGGCATGTCGACAAGGTCCGCCCGCCGCGCAAAGGGCTGCTCCGCTACACGCTGTCGGCGGACGAGGGTATCCGCGGCAAGGGCCGTACGGTCGTCACCGTCAACCCGGCTTATTTCGACGGCACGGCCGAGGCCCTGACCCCGTCCGAACGCAAGCGGTCGGACGCCTTCGATTTCGGCTACGTCCTCACCGTCCACAAGTCGCAGGGGTCGCAGTGGGACGACGTCGTGCTCTTCGACGAGAGCTTCGCCTTCCGGGAGAATGCCTGGCGCTGGCTCTACACCGGGATCACCCGCGCCGCCAGGCGCATCCGGATCGTGCGGTAGGCCACCTCAGCGCTTGCGGTCGCCGCGGTCCCCCTGCCCCGGCTTCGCCTCGGTCTTGGCCGCGCGCCGCACGTCCTGCGACAGGGAACGGCTGACGTCGTCGACTTCCTTGAAGCGGCCGGCCTCATCGCGGCGGACGTAGCGCTTGTCGCCCTTGTGCGGCTCGATCAGTTCGCGTTTGGCAGGCATTCCGGCCTCCTTCGCCCCGGCGTGTCCGCCTGGAACGGCGAAGGCGCGGTTCCGGTTCCCGCTACTGCGGGACCGGGCTTGCGAGGGCGACCGTGCCGGCCGGAAGGACCGCGCCCGGGGCGTCGGCGACGGCCGGCGCGACCATCTCCTCGAGCGGCGTGTAGCCCGGCCCCTGCAGGACGACCACCCTGGTCCCGAGATCGACCCGGTCGTAGAGGTCCATCACGTCCTGGTTCCACATGCGGATGCAGCCGGACGAGACCGAGTTGCCGATCGACGTCCAGTCGTTCGTGGCGTGGATGCGGTAGAGGGTGTCCTTGTTGTTGGCCCACAGATAGAGCGCCCGCGATCCGAGGGGGTTCTTCGGGCTGCCGTCCATGCCGTTGGGGTACTTCTCGGCGAAGCCCGGATACATTTTCTGGAAGGTCTCGCGCGCCTGCATCTCGGGTGGCGGATGCCATTTCGGCCAGTGCTGCTTGTCCTTGATCACCGCCTCTCCGGCCCAGGCGAAGCCGGCCTTGCCGACGCCGATGCCGTAGCGCAGCGACTTGCCGCCGGGCTGGACGAGGTAGAGGAACTTGTTCTGCGGGTCGACGACCACGGTCCCCGGCGGCTCGTGGGCGATGTTGGCGGGGGTGGTCACGGTCTGGCGAATGTACTGGGGATCGGCCCGGGCGACCGGGATCGCGGGAATCCTGAACGGTTCGCCCTCGACCGGCCCGTACATCTGGAGGACCAGCGGATCGATGCCGGCCGTCGTCTCGCTGGCGGTCGTGCAGCCTGCCGCGCCGAGCATCAGGAATCCGAGCAGCGCCGACCGGCGCGTGATTCCACCCCTCTCAAGATTCCCCGTCACGCCCACATCCTGCTTCTCGGTGCCCCCATCGGCCGGTGCCCTCGCCGCGCCCCGGCGGCCCCGGGAAGGGACCCTGCGCTCTGTCCCCCTGAGACACCGCAAAAGTGGCAAAGGTCGGGCCGGAGCGACAGTCACTTTCCACGGCAAACCTTGAGAACCCGTTCAAGAGGCGCCTCGCCCGGCCGCACCGGATCAGGGGGACAGGAAGCCGTTGTCGGCGCCCACCATCCGCACCACCCGGCCGTCGGGCCCCCGGCCATAGACCGCTTCCACCGGCGACGCCGCGGGTGCCGGGCTGCCCGGGGTGAATCGCCCGGCGCGGTTCGCCAGCGTCTCGGGGTCGTCCGCGCGCGGCCGCGGCGGCGGCAGCGCCATGCCCGGGACGGTTTCGGCGGTCGCATCCCCGATCGCTGCGACCGGCGGCGGCAGCGAGAATGCCTGGAAGGCGGCCGCCACCGTGGCGTCGATCGGACCGCAGGTGCAGGCGCGGTCGTATTCGCTGCGATAGCGGAAAGCCGTCGGCAGGGCCGCATAGGGCGTCCCGGCGAGCGACACCGAAGGGCCGCCGTCGCGCCCCGTGGGCTGGACATAGAGCGCGACCTCCTGGCCCGGACAGAGCGCATGGCACGCCGCCTCGTCGCGCTTCAGTTCGCTGTTCTTGGCCGCGAAGCTGATCGGAAAGTAATAACCGTCGCAGGTGCGGACGCAGAGCGTGCGGTAGCTGCCGGCGGCAAGACCGCCGCCCTGCCCTCCCTGTCCCGCTCCGGACCGCCCCTGGAAGAGGCCGGACCGGAACGGGCTCTTCTGGAATATGCCGGAGAACAGACGGGGCGCCCGGGCGTTGCGGCGTGCCTCCGGGCTCGGACAGCGGTTCGCGGCGAGCGCCTTGAGCACGCCGCGCTTTTCACGCTCGATCGCATAGGGATCGGCGGCGACGCCGGGGGCCTGCCACTGCGCGCGGTCGGCCGCCTCGAGCGCCGCGAGCCGCGCCTGCAGGTTCACGCAGCTTTCCGCCCGCGCGGCACCGCCGGCGAGACAGACCATTCCCAACGCAAGCACGAACGCCAGACCGGTTCTTTGCATCTCGGGTCCCCTCGTTTCGGGAAGACCCCTCCCTGCCCGCCGAAGCGGCACCGGATCATTTTGACTCGACTATGAATCCCCGGACTCGCCGGGTCAAGCCACGCGACGCTACTTCGCCGGCGCCGGCTCGGCGCCGAGGTCGGCCGTGGCGCGGCGGTGGCGCTCGACGGGGTTGCGCATGGTGACGATCTCCTCCGACTGGGTCGGGTGGACCGCCATGGTCGCGTCGAAGTCCGCCTTGGTCGCCTTCATCTTGACCGCGATGCCGACGAGCTGCGCCATCTCGCCGGCACCCTCGCCGACGGCGTGGAAACCGAGCACGCGGTCGGTCTCGGCATCGACGACGAGCTTGACGACCATCCGGTCGTCTCGGCCGGCGACGCGATGATGGAGCGGCTTGAAGCTCGCCCGGTAGATGTCGACGGCGGGAAACTTCACGATCGCCTCCTCCTCCGTCAGGCCGACGGTTCCGGCCTCGGGCTGGGAGAACACCGCCGTCGGGATGCAGTCGTAGTCGACCGTGACCGTCCCGCCGGCGAAGAGATTCTCGGCGACGGCCTGGCCCTCGCGGATCGCGACGGGGGTCAGCGTCACCCGGTCGGTCACGTCGCCGACGGCGAAGATGTTGTCGACGCTGGTCCGCGAGAACCCATCGACGGCGATCGCGCCGTCGTCACGGATGGCGACTCCGGCTTCCTCCAGGCCGAAGCCGCGGCTGTTCGGCCGCCGGCCGGTGGCGAAGAGGATGGTGTCGGCCGCGATGCGCCGGCCGCTCCGGGTCACCGCGACGAGACCGTCGTCGTGCGTCTCGATCGCGGCGATCGTGTCGCCGCAGGCCACCTCGATGCCCCGCCGCGTCATCCCGGCATGGACACTCCGCCGGATGTCGCCGTCGAAGCCGCGGAGTATCTCGGGCCCGCGAAGGAGCAGCGTCACGTCCGACCCGAAGCCCCGGAAGACACCCGCGAACTCGACCGCGATGTAGCCCCCGCCGGCGACCAGCAGGCGCTGCGGCCGCCGCTCGAGCGTGAACATCTCGTTCGAGGACACGGCGTGTTCGATGCCGGGGATGCCCTCGGGCAGCGCCGGCCACCCGCCCGTCGCGACGAGGATGTAGCGCGCCGTCACGGTGCGGCCTTCGGCGAGGAGCCGCACGGTGTGGCGGTCGACCAGCTCGGCCCGGCTCCGGATGAGTTCCGCCCCCGACTTCTCGAGATTGCGGATATACATGTCCGAAAGCCACGCCACGTCCGCCTGGACGTTGTCGCGAAGCGTCGGCCAGTCGAAGGTGACGTCGCTCAGCCGCCAGCCGAGGCCGGCGGCGTCCTCGAAGGCTTCGCTCAGGTGCGCGCTGTGGACGAGCAGCTTCTTCGGCACGCAGCCGCGGATGACGCAGGTGCCGCCGACCTTGTCCTCTTCCGCCACGGCGACGCGCGCGCCGAGGGTCGCGGCCACCCGGGCCGCCCGCACGCCACCCGAGCCCGCGCCGATGACGAAGAAGTCGTAGTCGAAGGCGCTCACAGCCGTCGCCTGCCGTGCCGGAGGGCGATCAGAAGTCGTAGCCTTCGCGGGCCAGTTCCTCTCGGGACTTCTCGTAGAGCTCCTCGCCGACGCGGGTGCTCCAGGATTCGACCGAGCGCAGCGAATCCTGGATGACGCGGGGACCGATGTCGGCGAACTTCTGGCCGGTCGGGCTCTTGTAGAACTCGGCGATGGTGACGAGCTCGTCCTCGGTGAAGCTCCGCGCCCAGACCGTGGCCACCGCCCGGTCGAGATCGACGCGGCGCGGCGTGAGGGTCAGCGCCACGTTCTCGACGACGGTGCTGATCACCTGGTGGAGGTCCGGGCGGACGCGGATCAGCCGGCTCTTCACGCGCTCGGCGAGCGCCGGAAGCACCGAGTCGAAGCCGCGCGCGGCGCCGGCGCTCTGCACGGCGACCAGGGCCGCGTCGAGGTGCGACTGGGAGATCTCCTGGGCCGAGGCCGGCACACTGAGCGCCGCGGCGACGAGAAGCGCTGAAAGGCCGATCCGGGTGCGTGACACGATCATTTTCGGGAAGCTCCTGTTGGTTCGGGCCACTACGGCAAAAGCCAGTCCACCCCGTCGTCCCGTCCGATGACGGCCGCCGAGGCGAGACCGAGGAAAAGGCCATGCTCGACGACGCCGGGAATCATGTTGAGCGCCGCTGCAAGGGCCGCCGGATCGGGAATCCGGCCGAACGATGCGTCAACAATATGGTGGCCGCCATCGCTCACGAACGGTGCCCCGGCCGTGCCGCGCAGCACGACCGGCCCGGACAGGCCGAGGCCCCCGGCGATCTCGCCGATCGCGCCGACCGTCGCCGCGAGGCCGAAGGGCGCGACTTCGATGGGCAGCGGAAAGGCCCCGACCATGGCCACGACCTTGGCCGAATCGGCCACCACCAGCATCCGCCGCGAGGCCGCGGCGACGATCTTCTCCCGGAGGAGGGCCCCACCGCCGCCCTTGACCAGCACGAGGCCGGGCCCGATCTCGTCGGCACCGTCGACGGTGAGATCGAGGACCGGATCGGCGTCGAGCGTCGTCAGGCGGATGCCGACGTCCTCGGCGAGGCGTGCCGTTTTCTCCGACGTCGGCACGCCGACGACATCGAGGCCGTCCCGCACCCGCTCGCCCAGGAGGCGCACGAAGGCGTCGGCCGACCGGCCGGTGCCGAGGCCGAGCTTCATCCCCGAAGCCACTTCGGACACGGCCGCTTCCGCGGCGCGGAGACGCTGCCCTTCGCTGCCCGGGCGCTTGTTGCTCATGCGCGAGCCCGCGACGCCGGGGCCGATTTGCCCTGGCCGGTGTTCCGCGCCACAATTGCCCCATCCGACGAGCTACTCATCGCTCCCGCCGCCATGCCATTCGAGGTTCGTCCGCGCCATGCAGCCTGCCGAATTCATGTTGCGGCTTGTTAGCACCTGCCGTCGGCCCGCGGCAATCCACGGGGACCGTGCGGCCGCCGCCGCTCCCGGCTAGCGGGGACGCCATGCTCGAGATCGACCTCATCCTCGCCATTGCGCACCACCTCCTGATGTTCGGGCTTCTCGCCGTGCTGGTCATGGAGCTGATGCTGGTCCGGCAGGGAATCGCCGGCAGTCGGCTGGAGCGGGTCGGCAGCCTCGATCTCGGCTACGGGGCGCTCGCCGGGCTTCTGCTCGCCGTCGGCTTCGCCCGCGTCTTCTTCGGCCTCAAGGACCCCGGCTACTACTTCGCCAACGTCTTCTTCTGGCTCAAGATCGCCTGCTTCCTGCTCGTCGGCGTCCTGTCGGTGCCGGCGACCCGCCTGATCGTCGCGTGGCGTGCCAGGGCACGGCTGGACCCGGCCTTCGTCCCCCCGGCGGGCGAGATCGCGGTCGCCCGGCGCTACATGCATGCGGAGGCGGTCCTCTTCGTGCTCATCCCCGTCTTCGCCGCGCTGATGGCACGCTACAGCGGATAATCCCCATGACGGCAGCACGCACCCTCGTCCTCGACCTCGACGGCACGCTCGTCGATACGGCAAGCGACCTGACGGCGACGCTCAACGACATCCTCGCCCAGGAAGGCCTGCCCGCCATCAGCCCGGAGGATGGAAAATCGATGGTCGGGCACGGGGCGCGTGCGATGCTGTCCAACGCGCTCCTCGCCGCCGGCGCCACCGCCGACACCGAGCGCCTCGACAACCTCGTCGCCGTGTTCATGGACATCTATGCCGGCCGGATCGCCGAATCGAGCCGGCCCTATCCCGGCATCCCCGCGGCACTCGACCGGTTCGCGGCGGCCGGATGGCGCCTCGCGGTCTGCACCAACAAGTTCGAGCGCCACTCGAAGCTCCTGCTCGCGGAACTCGGCATCGCCGACCGGTTCGCCGTCATCGCCGGACAAGATACCTACGGGATGCGCAAGCCCGACCCACACCACCTGCTCGAGACGATCCGCGAAGCCGGCGGCAGCCCCACGGCCGCGGTCATGGTCGGCGACTCGGAGGTCGACGTGCAGACCGCCCGGAACGCCTCCGTGCCGGTCGTGGCCGTCGACTTCGGATACTGCCCGGTCCCGGTGGCGGACCTCGCGCCGGACCGGGTCATCAGTCACTTCGACGAGCTTTTCGACATTGCAACCGGGCTTATGGAGCGCGGTTGAGCCTTCGCCCCTGTCGGGAATTTCATTTTCTTGCCGATCGGGGCCATGCGATAGTCCCGCCGATTCAGAAAGCGCTGCGGAGCTTTGCGTATGGGAACGACCCGCTCTTTCGTTTCTGCCGGCCTGGCGCTGGTGGTCTGCGCGCTCGCGACGGCCTTCGTCGCCACGCCGTCGCAGGCCTTCCTGTTCAAGAAGAAGCCGCCGCCGGTCACCTATACCGAGCCGGACCAGGCGAATCTCGTGCCGATCCCCGGCGAGGAGCAGATCGCTTCGCAGTGGCGCCGCACTCCGGTGTCCTTCCGCTCCGGCCAGAAGCCCGGCACCATCGTCATCGACGCGGGTGAACGCTACCTCTACCTGAT
>JAEZEN010000065.1 GCA_023433185.1 Pseudomonadota bacterium
ACCTCGTGATCGCCGAGGGCGCCACCACCGGCACACGCTCCATCCAGGGCGCCTACGGCGGCGCCGGCACGCTCACGATCTCCCCCACCGGGGAGATCCGCCTCGGCGCTACCTCCGGCGGGAACCTCTCCATCGGCAACTCCAGTAACCTCACGCTGATCAACAACGGCCTCATCTCCGCCGAAGCAAGCGGCCGCACCCTCACCATCAACCCCACCGAGTTCGTCAACAACGGCGTGGCGCGGTCGATCAACGGCACCCTCGCCATCTCCGCGAACAGTTGGGCGAACAACGGCGAGCTCGCCTCCACCAACGCCACGCTCACCCTCTCCAACGCCTGGGTCAACGCCGGCGCCATCAACTCCACCGACGCCACCGTCAATCTCGGCGGCACGTTCACCAACCTCACCCTCGGCGTCTTCAACCGCTCCGGCGGCGCCGTGAACCTCACCGGCGTGATGGAGAACACCGGGCAGACCTTCACCTTCAACGGCGCGAGCGGCTCCTGGAACCTCGCGAACGGGACCGTCCGCGGCGGCGTGCTCAACTTCACCGAGGGCGCCCGTCTCACCACCACGAGCTCCGGCGGCGACCTGATCCACGTGGAGGTCAACGGCGACATCCTCCTCGACACCACCAGCGCCCGCGTCCGCATCGGCGGGTCCACCCGCTTCGACGCCGTCCGCATGTCGGCCAACGGCGCCAACCTCGACTTCGCGCCGGGGTACGTCCTCCACGACCTCGTCGTGAGCGAAGGGGCCACCACCGGCAGCCGGTCGGTGCAGGGCGCCTCCGGCGGCGCCGGCACGCTTACGATCTCGCCCACCGGGGAGATCCGCCTCGCCGCGAACTCCGGCGGCAACCTCTCGATCGGCAACTCGAGCGACCTGGAGCTCATCAACAACGGGCTGATCTCGGGGGAGGCCGCGAACCGGACCGTCACCCTCTCGCCCAGCACCTTCACCAACAACGGGACCGTCCGGGCGGCCGCGGGCACGTTCAACGTGCGCCCCACCACGCTCACCAACTACACCGAGAACGTCCTCACCGGCGGCGCGTGGATCGCCCGCGGCGGCGGCGTGCTCAGCATGCCCACCGAGACCAACATCCTGGTAAACAACGCCACCATCGGCGTCGGCGGCCCCAACTCCTTCCCCGCCGTGCGCATGCTCGGCGTCAACAACGGCGTCCTGCAGACCGGCGGCGGCGGGAACTTCACCCTCACCCCCGACGGCGGAACGCTCTTCAACAACGGGACCGTCGAGCTCGCCCCGGACAACATCCTCACCATCGCCGGCGACTACACCCAGGCCGCCGACGCCCAGATGATCGTTCAGATCCAGGGCGAGACGGTCTCCGACATCGGGCGAATCTCCATCAGCGGGCGCGCCACGCTGAATGGGAACGTGACCATCACGCCCGTCAACGGGTATGACCCCTCCTGCGTCAACGTCTCCTTCCTCTCCGCCGCGGCCCGGACCGGCGAGTTCATCTCGCGGACGTTCCCCGACGTCGCCGGCGACCACCAGACCCTCGTCATCTACATCGGGACCGAGGTCCGCTTCGCCGTCAGCCCGCCCTCCGACTACAACCAGGACGGCGTCCTCAACAGCCAGGACCTCTTCGACTTCCTCGTCGAGTTCTTCAACGAAGACGCCGACTTCAATGACGACGGCATCACCAACAGCCAGGACTTCTTCGACTTCCTCGCCGACTTCTTCGAAGGCTGCGACTAAATCCTTCCACGCCACATCCATCTGTGCCCCCGGGGCGGCGACGACCATCGACGCCCCGGGGGTTTTCAGTTACGGCAAGGCGGCTCCTCATCGCGACCGGTTCCGGGGTGTGCAAACGGGCCAGTTGGTTCTGCCAGAACGGCAGGGAACCCCACCGATTTCGCGGATTGAATACACGGAACAACCCCAGGGTGCCAAACTGAACGGCCCGGCACTTGCAGTGTGTCGAGCGTCCGGACGGACGATTCCAGGAGGTTCCCATGCGCGACCGCTTCACCAATCTCGCTCAGCAGGCCCTCGCCGAGGCGCAGTCGGAGGCCACCGCACGCCAGAACCCCGAGGTGGCGGGCCTGCACGTTCTGAAGGCCCTCATTGCCGACCAGGGGAGCACCGCGAGCTCCATCCTGGCGAAGACGGGCGCGGACGTCGCTCAGATCCGTGAACTCACCGAGAGCGAGCTCGGCCGCCTGCCGAAGACCTCGTCGGGCGCGGGGAGCACCGGGCGGGCGATCGGCGAGCTCCTGCAGACGGCCGACGCCGAAGCGAAGCGCCTCGGCGACGCGTACATCTCGACCGAGCACCTCCTGCTGGCGCTCACCGACGTCAGCGGGCAGGCGAAGGAGCTGCTGAGCCTCAACGCCGTGGACAAGAAGAAGATCGAGCGGGCGGTGAAGCAGATCCGCGAGGCGTCGGGCGTGCAGAACGTCACGGACGCGGACGCCGAGAGCACATATGAAGCCCTCAAGAAGTGCGGGATCGACCTCACCGAGAAGGCGCAGCAGGGGAAGATCGACCCGGTCATCGGGCGCGACGAGGAGATCCGCCG
>JAEZEN010000089.1 GCA_023433185.1 Pseudomonadota bacterium
GAGCCGGCTCGGCTGCGCGAAGCGCCGACCCCGGTGGCCGGCCATCGGCCTCACCTATCACCCGCAGCTCTCGACGAGGCGTGTAAGCGTGCTTCGGCCGAGCTCGCTCATCACCGCGTTCGTTCCGCGGTAGTACCAGACCAGACCCATGGCCTGCTCGAAGGCCCAGGCCGCGCCGCGCGCCCATTCCGCATCGTCGGCATTCACGGCGGTTCTGAAGACCTCCCTGGCCTCGCGGTCGAGCAGATGCCAGCCGGCGACGAGGTCGAGCGCCGGATCGGCAGGACCGAAGGCGCCGGTGTCGAGCACCCCGGTCAGGCGCTCCCCGCGGACCAGGAGATTCGCCGGAACGAGGTCCTTGTGGGACATCACCTCGCGCCCGGGAGGCGGCAGGAGGCGAAATGCGCTCCAGAGGCGCCGCAGACGGGCGACGTCGAGGAGGCCGTGGCTCCTCGCGAAGCACGTCTCCATCCACCCGTCATGGTCGCGGAGCGTCCCGCCTCGGCCCTCGCCGTCGAACGTCTCCCCTCCCGTATCGGCCGCGCGAAGGGCGGTGACGAGGCGGGCAAGATCCAGCGCGAGTCCGGGGGAATGGCTCAGCCCGTCCGGCGTGCTGACTTCGCCGTCGATCCACGTCTGGAGGAGCCATGGCATGGGGTAGCCGGCACCGGGTCGACCGATCGCGACCGGCCGCGGACTTGGAAAGGGCGAAGCCGCGCCGAACGCGACGCTGGCGCGCCATTCCCTCGCGAGGAGAAGGGCATGTTTCGCCGGATCGCTCATCCGCAGCGGAAAACGCGCCGCATGACCGGTGCCGATACGGAAGATGGCGTTGACCGTGCCTGCTGAGGATATCGGTAGGATGACCTCGTCCCTGAATCGCGGAAACTGGCTGCGGATCAGGTTCGCTTGCCTGGGGCGGGCCGATGTCGATCTGGTCGCCATGCATCTGCCGGCACCGCTACCGATGCTGTCCGGCCCCGGATCGTGCCGATATGCGCGCCGCCGATCCTGCGGCGCCTTCCAACGAGCACCCACCGCCGATCATGCCGCGAGTTCTATCACCACCGGCACGTGGTCGGAGGGCTTGTCCCAGCCGCGCGTCCGCTTGTCGATCTGTGCGCCGCGAAGCCGGTCGGCGGCGAGCGGCGAGAGAAGCTGGTGGTCGATGCGGATACCGTTGTTCCGCTGCCAGGCCCCGGCCTGGTAGTCCCAGAACGTGAAGTGGCCGCCCTCGCTGGTGCAGGCACGGAAGGCGCAGGTGTAGCCGAGGTTCAGGAGACGGCGGTAGCGGGCACGCGTCTCCGGCTGATACAGCGCGTCCGCGACCCAGTGCTCGGGATAGCGCGCGTCGATCGGTTCGGGAATGACGTTGTAGTCGCCGGCGAGCACGACCATCTCCTCGGCGGCCAGCCGCGCCTTCGCATAGGCCTCGAGCCGGTCCATCCACGCATATTTGTAGGTGAGCTTGTCGGTGCCGACCGGATTGCCGTTGGGCAGGTAAAGGGAAGCGACGCGGATCGCGCCGCCGGGAATCGAGAACACGCCCTCGATGAAGCGCGCCTGCACATCGGTCTCGTCGCCGGGAAGGCCGCGGGAAACCTCGTCGAAAGGCAACTTCGAGAGCAGCGCGACACCGTTGAAGCTCTTCTGTCCATGGGTCTCGATGTTGTAGCCGAGATCCTCGAAGGCCTGGCGCGGAAAGGCCGCGTCCTCGATCTTGATCTCCTGGAAGCAGACGACGTCGGGCTGGACCTCGCCGACCCACTGCACGGCGCCTTCGAGGCGGGCGCGGATTCCGTTGATGTTCCAGGTCGCGATTCGCATGCCGTCATTTTCCCGAGATGATCGGCGGCGAGCATAGCGGCGCGGGCGCAGCCGACCAGTCCCCCCGGCCGGATTCTCCCGCCATGCATGCAATCGGCCTTCCCCTCGGCACCGCCGGCGCTATGCTGTGCATCCCATTCAACGGAGGGACCTGACGATGCGAATTTCGACGTATGGTGGCGTCTGCGGGGCCGCTGCCGCCGCGTTGATGATGGCTGCGGGGGCAGCGATTGCCGATGATATCCCGAACCTCGTCGGCACTTGGAAGGGCGAGACGCAGGCCGTCCATATCGGGCCGAATCCGTACCGGGTGCCCGAGGGCAACGGTCCGAACTTCGGCAACAACCTGATCGAGTTCACCTTCGTCATCCAGGAGCAACAGGGCGCGCGGTTCGCCGGCGAGACCGAGGGCAAGTTCACCGAGACCATCATCGGCTCCCTGAAGCCGCCGGAATATCGCAGCGGCGTGTTTCTCGACAACGACGGCCAGTATGACTTCACGCTCCGCGACGAGAACACGATCGACATGTGCTACTGGCATCTCTACCCCACGAGCAAGGTCGTGACCTGCTGGACCATCACAAGGCAGCCCTGAGCCGGGAGGGCGGGCGGATGGGGAGGGGTCTGGATTTTCCGGCCCCATCCTCTAAACCGTAGGTTCCGACACCAATTCACCAGCACCGATACAGGGAGGCGACGATGGCGATCGTTTCGAAGGCCAATGCGGAATGGAAGGGCTCGCTGAAGGAAGGGGCCGGCGAGGTCTCGTTCGGCAGCTTCAAGGGCGATTACACCTTCGCCTCGCGGTTCGAGACCGGCGGCAAGACCAACCCGGAAGAGCTGATCGCCGCCGCCCATGCCGGCTGCTATTCGATGCAGCTCTCGGGCCTGCTCACCGCCGCGGGCACCCCGCCGAAGAGCATCCGGACCAGCGCCGCCGTAACCATCGAGGCCGGCGTCGGCATCTCCGGCATCGCCCTCGAGGTCGAGGCCGAGGTTCCCGGCATCAGCGCCGAGACCTTCACCGAGACGGCCGAGAAGGCCAAGGAGATCTGCCCGGTGTCGAAGGCGCTTGCCAGCGTCCCGAGCATCACCCTCAAGGCGACGCTGAAGGCGTAGCCCCCGCCGTTGTCCCGGCAGCCGCGGCATTCGTGCCGCGGC
>JAEZEN010000173.1 GCA_023433185.1 Pseudomonadota bacterium
GCGCCAGCGCCGAGACGATGCCATGCGTCACGGTCTGGCCGACGCCGGCCTTCGCCGACTCGGTGACGACGCGCACCATGTTCGAGGGAACGGCGAAGCCGATGCCGCTGGAATCGCCGGTCCGCGAGTAGATCGCGGTGTTGATGCCGATCACCCGGCCGCTCATGTCGACGAGCGCGCCGCCCGAGTTGCCGGGATTGATGGCGGCGTCGGTCTGGATGAAGAACTGATAGTCCGAGACGCCGACCTGCGTCCGGGCGAGTGCCGAGACGATGCCGCTGGTCACCGTCTGCCCGACACCGAACGGGTCGCCGATGGCGATGACCAGGTCGCCTACGGCGAGGCCGTCCGAGTCGCCGAACTCGGCGAACGGCATCGGGCCGCCGGGGTCGCGCACCCTGAGGACCGCGAGATCGGTGCGCTGGTCGGAAAGGATCACGTCGCATTCGAATTCGCGGCGGTCGGACAGCGCCACCTTGATCTCGTCCGAATTGGCGATGACGTGGTGGTTGGTGACGATGATGCCGGAGGGATCGACGAGCACGCCCGAGCCGAGCGCGCTCTGCACGCGCTGGGGCGGGCCGCTCGGGCCGATCTCGCCGCCGAAGAAGTGCCGGAAGAAGGGATCGTTCTCGAACGGCGAGCGCGCCCGCGACACCATCCGCGAGGCGTAGACGTTGACCACCGCCGGTGCCACCTGCCTGACGATCGGCGCGAACGAGAACTGGATCTGGACCTGCGATTCCGGGACGACCCGCTCGACGGCGGCGGCGGGCAGGGCCAGCGCGGCCAGCGCAGGAAGGACAAGGAGAAGGCGGCGGCAGATCGGCATGGCGGGAGGTGGCCCTCTTCTTCAACTTCGCCCGAGGCGGGAAAAATCTAGCGCCAAATACGGCGACGCCATGACGTTTTCGGCATGGCGCCGCCGTCCCGCCGCTCCTATCGTGGCGCCACGCGAACCGCCCGAGGGGAACGTTCCGAAATGCCGCAACCGCTCCACGCCGCCGGATGGCAGCCCGTTCTTCCCGGCATCGAAATCTTTGCCGACAGTTGCAACGTCTACGCCGTCACCGGCCCCGAAGGAACGGTCTTCATCAATGCCGGGACCGGCTACTGGCTGGACGGCGTCGAGGATCGCTTCAGGCCACCCTATACGCTGCTCGCGACCCACTACTTCCGCGACCATGCCGCCGGCGCGGCGCGGGCCGCGGCGATGGGCATGGACGTCCGCGTGCCGCTTGGCGAGGCTGAGATCTTCGCCGATCCGGTGCAGCATTTCCGGAGCCGGGAGAGCTATATCGTCTACGACAACATCTGGGACCAGTTCTCGCCGATCGCGCCGGCCCGGGTATCGCCGGTGCACGACTACGGGACGGTCGACGCCGGCGGCCTCGTCTTCACCGTCGTCCCGCTCCCCGGCGTGACGCCGCATCACACCGGCTACGCTCTCGACCTTCCTGACGGCCGGACGGTGGTCTTCTGCGGCGAGGCGATCCATTCCCCCGGCCGCGTCGCCCGCATCGCGCCCTATCAGTACGACTACAACGACCTCGGCGGCGCGGTGAACGCCCACTGGTCGGCGGGCGCCCTGCGCCGCCTCGGCCCCGGTGCGCTGCTGCCGAGCCTCGGCGCGCCGATGCTCGAAGCCTGCGACGCCGCCCTCGCCGCCCTCCAGGAGACGCTGCGCAAACTCTGCGCGCTGCGCCCGCTCGAGAACGACCTGATCCCCGTCGCCGACGACGAGCGGCTGGTGCGGGTCACCGACCACGTCTGGGTCGAGCCGCATTCCGAGGCCGCCTCCTGGTACCTCCTCAGCGAGAGCGGCAAGGTCATGGTGCTCGACTACGGCTACCGCGGCGGCTTCGGCCTCAACACCCCGCCACCCCGCAACAAGAACTGGCAGTGGCCGTCCTACCCGATGCATTCGCGGCGCCGCGTCCTTCTCCACGGCGTGGACGCGCTCCGGCGCCAGCTCGGCATCGACCGCATCGACGTGGCCCTCCTCAGCCACTTCCACGACGACCATGTCGCGGGCGTGCCGCTGCTTCGCCGCCTGTTCGGCACCGAGTGCTGGGCGGCCGGGAACTTCGCCGACCTGCTGGCCCGGCCGGAGGCGCACCGCTTCCCGTGCAACTGGCCGGAGCCGCTGACCATCGACCGCCGGCTGCCGCTCGGCGAGCGCTTCACCTGGGAGGAGTACAGCTTCGAGATGGCCCCGATGTCGGGTCATACCCGGTTCTCGGTGGCGATCCGGTTCGAGGCCGACGGCAAGCGCTTCGTCCATACCGGCGACCAGCACTTCTTCGACCGGCCGCGCCACGATCCCGATGGCGGCACCTGGGAGGGCGTCATGCCGTTCCAGAACGAGGTCTACCGGAACGGCTGCTTCAGCCACAGCTTCCGCGACAGCGCCGCCCTGCTCGGCGCGTGGCGGCCCGACATCATCATCTCCGGCCACCAGCACGCGATGCACACCGACGACGACTTCTTCCGCCTGCTGACATGGTGGGGAGAGGCGTTCGAGCGCCTGCAGAGGGATACGATGCCGCTCGGCGCCGGGGACGCCCATTTCGAGGCCGACGGATGGGGCGGCTGGATCTGGCCCTACCGGGTGCATATCGCCGAGGGCGAGGCGGCGGAAGTCACAGTGACGGTACGGAACCCCCTGCCCGAGGCAGCGGCGCTCACGGTGCGCCTCGTCGGTCCCGACGGCTGGGCGGGTGACACCATCACGCTCGATGCGCCGGCCCGTGCCGAGGTTTCCGGCACGCTTCGCATCCAACCCCCGGGGTCATGCCGGCGCCAGCCGATCGCCGCCGAACTGATCGCCGGCGGGCGGAGCTTCGGCCAGGTCGCGGAGGCCCTGGTGACGGTGGGCGGCGAGCGGTTCTGACGTCCCGCCCCTACCGCGCCGGGGCGGCCTCGAGCGGCAGAAGGTCGCCATGGCCGAACTGGACGGTCACCGGCGAGCCGAGCGCCGGGGGGGCGACACCGGGCTTGTTGAAGGTGTCGAGCGACACCGCATTGTCCTTGAAGCGCACCCGGATGCGGACCACCGAGCCGAGGAAGGCGACATCCTCGATCGTGCCGGCCAGCCGGTTGACGCCCGCGCCGTCGCCGGACGGGCCGAGGGTGACCGCTTCGGGACGAAGCGCCATCGGCCGAAGGTCACCCG
>JAEZEN010000249.1 GCA_023433185.1 Pseudomonadota bacterium
GATCACGGCAGCGGGCGGCACCGCCCGCGCCTTCACGCTCGATGTCGCGAGCGAGGCTCAGATCGTCGAGGTCATCGACGACGCGGCGCGGGCTTTCGGCCGGCTGGACGTGCTCGTCAACAATGCCGGAACGGCACGGCGGGTCCCGACGGTCGAGCTCGAGACCGCGGACTGGCAACGCGTCCTCGACATCAACCTGACCGCGGCGATGATCGGCAGCCGCGAGGCGGCCAAACACATGCTGCGCCAGGGCGGCGGCCGGATCGTCAACGTCTCCTCGATCATGGGCCTGTCGGGCGGCGGCCTCTACCCGAACGCGGCCTACCACGCGACCAAGGGCGCGCTCGTCAACCTCACCCGGGCGCTGGCCGCGGAGTGGGCCAAGGAAGGCATCCGGGTGAACGCCATCGCTCCCACCTTCCTGCGTACCAAGCTCACGGAGAAGCTCCGCGAGGACCCTGTGATGGTCGCGCGGATCGAGACGCGGACGCCGATGGGGCGCTTCGCGGTGGCCGAGGAAGTCTCTCCCGGCATTCTCTATCTCGCCTCGCGCGCCTCGGCGATGGTCACCGGACACACGCTCGCCATCGACGGCGGCTGGCTGGCGATCTGAGGCGATCGCCTCAGCACTCAGTACTCCCTCTCGAAGGTCAGGCCGACGCTGCCGGAGCCGTTTGCGCCGCCCTCGACCTGTGCCTTGAGGTTCCGGGTCAGTTCGAGGTCGAGGGTGATGCTGCTCGTACCGTCGGTTTCGGTCGCGACGCCGACATGCACCCGGTCGGTGAGTTGCCTGCCGATCGAGATCGTGGTTCCGCCGGTGGCGTTCTGCTGGATGTCGAGGTCGTCGAGGCCGACTGCCCGCCGGACCCGTGCGAAGACGCTGCCGTCGCGGCCATAGGCGCCGGAGAACTCCGCGATCGCGTCCACCAGGCGGATCGTCTGGAAGGCCGACAGCGAACCGATGCCCTGGCCGAAGATGATCCGCGAGATGATCTCCTCCTCGGGCAGCTGCGGCACCGAACTCAGCGCAATCTGCGGATCGCGCGCCGGGCCGGTGACGAGCACCGTTGCGGTGATGTCGCCGGTCCAACTCGTGGCGGAGAAGTCCAGCACCGGATCCATGTCGCCCAGGAAGGTCAGGACGCCGTGGTCGAAGTCGAACCGCCTGCCGAGGACTTCGATCCGCCCGCGCCGCATCTCGAAGCCGCCGATCGGGCGGGGATCGCCGGTCGTCCCCTCGACCCGGATCGAGCCGCCGAGTTCGGCATCGAGGCCGAAGCCGCGCACATAGATGACGTTGGTGCTGGTGACGGTCAGGTCGAGGTTGAAGCCGCCATCGCTGCTGCGCGTGGTCGAGACCGGAGCGTCGCCGCGGGCAAGGGTCTGCATCGGGGGCACGAAGCCGGGCGCCGCATTGATGTGCTCGACGGTGATGGGCGGGCCGCCGCCGAAGCTCTCGGGCAGGAGTATCTCGGTCCGCCCGAGGTCGACATTGCCGGCGATCGTGGCACCGCCGAGCAGCGGTCCGCGAAGTGTGAGGTCGGCATCGAGGTTGGCATTGATCATCGTGCCGTCGAGGTAGCGTCCATTGCGGATCCGGATACCGATGTCGGCGGGGATGCCAGCGCCGGGATCGACGCCGATGGATCCTGAAACGACGAGGTCGCCGCCCTGCGTCAGGCGGCCGGTGAGTTGCTGGATGCGGGCGGTCGTCCCGTCGAAGACGATGCGGCCGTTGATCCCGGCGACGCCGATTCCGTCGCTGGCGTCGGCGACCCGCGCGTCGACGATGTCGAACGTGCCGTTGACCAGGGGGTTGCTGGTCGAGCCGGTGACGGCGAGGTCGATGCGGGTCGTCCCGTCGACAGCGATGTCGGCGGTCGTGTCGATGGTGAGGAGCGCGAGCGGGGCGGTACCCTGGGCGCGGATCTGCAGCCCCTCCCCGGCATACGGGACGCTGCCGGTCACGGTCAGGGTGATGCCGCCGCCGGCGAGGCTCGCGTCGAGCGTCGTCGCGGTGTCCGTCGCCACGCCCGAGGCGGCGAGGGCCATGGCCGGCACGCCGGCGTTCCGTGCCGCGGCGACGTTGAATCCGGCCCAGTCGATGCGCCAGGCGATCCGGGGGGCGGTCGGCGTCCCGGTGACCCGGGCGCTGCCGGAGATCGTGCCCTCGGCGCCGAGCCCCGGCGAGAAGCGCTCGACGAAGGCACCGGCGACGTTGGTGACGGTGACATCGAGCGCGATCTCGGACGCGATGGTGCCCTCGACCGCCACCCGGCCGCCGCCGACCGCGAGGTTGACGCCGCTGATGCCGGTCTCGTCGCCGGCCAGGCGGATGGTGGCCGGCGCGGCAAGATCGACCGGGAAGCCGAACGCGCTGCCGGAGAGGCGCGAGAGGCCGACCACCTGAGCGCCGTTGTCCCCGGCGAGGCTGCCCGCGCCGCTAAGGTCGAGGTCGGGACCGCGCGCCGACGCCTCGAACTCCGTCGCGCCGTTCACCACCAAGGCCGTGATGTTTGCCGTATCGAGGCGAATGGTACCCACGTCGATGCCGGCGGCCTGGGCCTGCCCCCGGACCATGGGCACGCCAAAGACGTCTTCTACCTGCGCCTGGGCGTCGATCCGCCCCACCGCGAGGGAGGGCATGGCGATGTCCCGCCCGTTGACCGAAAGCGACACCGACTGGCGGTCGCCGTCGGGCGTGAAGACAAGCCGTCCCTGCGCCGCCCCGGTGGCCTCGACGAGGGCCAGGGCAGCGAGCGAGGTGAGATTCGGCGCCGAAACGTCCAGGCTTCCCTGGAGGAGGCCGGCCGCCGTCCGCTCGATGGCGCCGGAGATGCGGTTGACGCCGATCCGGAGATCGACATCGGGAAAGGTGAGCCCGCCGGTCGCGGCGAGGGCAGCGCGCGCGGTGCCAGAGAGGGGATTTCCGGCGAAGGTGCCGCCGAGCGTCAGGACGCCATCCCAGCCGCCCGCCTCGGTCGGCGCGCCCTCGAAGCGCACCGAGGCGTCGTCGACCGGCTGGCCGAGCATGCTGCCGTCGGGCACGAGCACCGTGGCGACCACGTCCGGGCGCGCCGTCGTGCCGGTGATGCGGGCGTTGAACGTCGCCTCGCCGCGCGACTCGTCGGCGAGCAGCGAGAGGTCGGCGATCCGCCCGTCGACCGTGGCGTCGACGGCATCGCCGTCAAGCGTCAGGCTGCCGGTCGCCGCAAGGCCGCTGCCCTCGACGGTGAGGCCGGTGACCGAGATGCGGCCGCCCGGGCCGGTCGCGACATTTGCCGAAAGCGTCGTCTCGCCGGAGAAGAGCCGCGCCAGGACCGGTTGCCCGAGCGCGAGGTCGATCGCGTCTCCGGAGATGTCGAGCGCCACAGCGCCGCCGTCGAAGGGGACCGTGCCGGTGGCGGTCAGGGTCAATCCGCCGCCGGTCGCCTCGGCGGCAACCGACGTCCCGGACTCCGTGCCCTCGCCGCGCGCGGTGACGGCCAGCGGCGGCAGGCCGACCGAACGCGTGGCGTCGACCGCGAAGCCGTCGATCGCCGCCGTCCACGCGAAGGCCGGCGCGTCGGGCGTTCCCGTCACCGTCGCATCGGCGGTGATCGTGCCGGCCGCGCCGAAGCCTGGGACGAAGGTGTCGATGAAGCGCGCCGCCACGTCCTCTGCACGAACCCGCAGGTCGAGTTCGGGCGCAACGGTGCCCGCGGCGATGAGTTGGCCGCCGCCGACGGCAAGCGCAACGTCCGCGAGGCGCGTGACCCCGTCGGCGACGGTGATCTCGGCGGGCCGGGCCAGGTCGACCGGAAGGCCAAGGGCGGTCCCGTCGAGCGTCGCGAGGCGGATGGTCGTGGCGCCCGGCGCCAGGGCGACGCTGCCCGTCCCCGTCAGGGTCAGGTCCGGCCCTGCCGCGGTGGCCTCGAAGGCCGTGGCGCCATCCCGTACGCTCGCCGAGACGGACGCGGTGTCGAGCGCCAGCCCGCCGGCGACGATGCCGGCAAGGTCGGCCTGACCCGCCAGCATGGCGCGGTCGAAGGCGTCGTCGATCCGCGCCTCGCCCCGGGCGCTCGATACGGTCAGGCCCTCGACCGCCACGTCGCGCGCCGCGAACGTTGCGGTGATCGTCTGGCGCCCGCCATCCGGCGTGAAGATGGCGCGGGCACTGGCTTCGCCGGATGCCTCGACCAGGGCGATCGCGGCGAGCGTGCCGAGGTTCGAGGCTTCGACATCGAGCGTGCCCGAGAGGAGACCGCCCTGCTCGGCGGCGAGCGCGCCGGTGATGCGGTTCTCCGCCACGGTGAGGTCGATCGCCGGGAAGGCGATGCCGTCGTCACCCACCACCGCGTTCGCGGTACCGGACAGCGGCAGGCCGGCGAGCGTACCCCCGAGCGTCAGCGCGCCCTGCCAGCCGCCGTCGAGCGGGGCACCCTCGACGCGAACCGAGGCATCCGCCACGACTTGTCCGGCGACGACCCCGTCGGCGACCCTGATGGTCGCGTCGATGGCCGGCGCGGACAGCGCGCCCGAGACGCGCGCCTCGACATCCGCTGCGCCGCTGCTGCCGTCGGCAAGCACTCCGAGGTCGGCAAGGCGGCCGGCGAGCGTCGCCTCGATCGCGTCTCCCGTGAGCGAGGCGCTGCCCGTCACGGTGGCCTCGGCGCCGTCGAGCGAAAGTCCGGAGATCGCGATGGTATCGCCGGCGTCCCGCACGGTCGCTGTCACCCGGGCCGAAGGGCCAAGAAGGCGGTCGACGATCGCGATGCCTGTCGCAAAGCCGTCTCCGGTCCCGGTGACCGCGAGATCTATGCCCCCCGGGCCGGCGAAGCGGCCCTCGGCCGAGGCCTGGAGGCCACCCGAAACGGGCGCGTCGAAGATCGCGGCGAGCGGCGCGATGTCGGCGAAGGCGAGGTCGAGCCGGCCGGTCACGGCATCCGGCCCGGCCACGCCGGCATAGGTGGCCCGCCCCCCCGCGACGATCAGTTCTGCCGTGGCATCGGCCGACATGGTCGCGAGATCGAAGGTGCCCTGCCC
>JAEZEN010000284.1 GCA_023433185.1 Pseudomonadota bacterium
CGGCGGGGCGCTCCCGCGCGTGCCGGGCGAGGCGGGCCGCGATCGTTTCCGGTCGTGCGAGGTCCGCACCCGTCACGGCATCTCCGGCGCGGCAGGCCGCGGCCCCTCGACGAAATCGCGCAGCACCTCCTCGAGGTCGCCGCGGATGAGAAGCGCGGAAACGATGTCGTGCTGGATATGGTTCGGCAGGAAGTTGAGCTCGACGTTCGGCAGATCGGCAATGTGCTCGGCATGGGGCCGGTCGATCGGATTGGTGTCTCCCGAATAGAGGACGATGCGCTCCGGCCACGGGCTCGCCCGGAGCAGCGGCTTCAGGTCGACCATGAGATGCGGCGCGACCTCCCGCAGGATGGGGCGCTTGAAGAAGTCGCCGACGGGGATGGGACTCCCTTCCGACAGATCGGTGCGGATGCTGAGCCCCAGGAAGGACTTGGCCTCGAGTTCGATCGCGCAGCGCAGACCGGTGAAGCCGCCGGCGCTGTTGGCGAGGACGTGGACCTCGTCGGCGCCGAGATCGGCGAGCGTCGCCTTCAGCGCCTCGCGAAGGCCCTCGTAGCCGGGCGCCACCGTCTCGAGGCCGTCGAGGAACATCAGGCGGCGGTGGTCGGTGAGGTAGATGACGTGCGTGTTGAGCCGCTTGAGAAACATGTGGAGCATCATCAGCGACAGCCAGATGCGTGGATCCACCCCGGTGAAGACGATGATGGCCTTCCGCGTCTCGCCGTCATAGCGGGCCGTGTAGGCTTCGTGCCGGCCGTCCATGATGTCGGCGCCGGAATCGGTCATGGCTTTCAGGTCGGTAAGGATGCCGCTGCGGCGGAGCTGCCGCGACGCCGCCCTCAGCCGGTTGAGCCGCCCTGCGAATTCAGGCCGCCGGGCAAGCCGCTCGACGAGCGCATCGGCGATGTCGAGATTGCCGAACGAGATCAGCACGTCCGCCGCGATCAGCTTCTCGCCGTCGGTGGCCGCCGGGTCGTTGGCCCATCGCAGGGCATCGGCAAGGGTGGGTGGCTTCATGGCTCGCGATTCATTCCCGGGGCGCCGACCGGTCCTGGCCCCCGCCCTACCCGGCGGTCCCGGCCCGATAGCACGGCGGGCCGCGGAGCGCGAGGGCTCGATCACGAACGGCAGGCTGCTCGATCCGGTCGACAGCCCGGCCCCGAAACGGTGAGAGCCCCGGATCCGGGGCTCTCCTGCGTCGCGCCGAGCCGAGGCCCGGTCGTCAGAACTTCGCGGTCCAGCGGGCGGACAGCTGCTGCGCGTTGTAGCCCGACCAGAACTCTCCGTCGTAGCGCAGCGAAATGACGCTCGAGGGGGCGATGGCGTAGCTGGCGCCGAGGCCGACGATGAGCGCATCCGAGCCCGGATCGGAACTGACGACGCTGAAGTTCCCGCCATTCGGCGCGCCGGCATAGGACATGTCCACCGTCTGGCGCGCATCGGCGAACTCGTGCCGCCAGGCCAGGGTGAGCTCCGGCCGGAACCCGCCCCAGTAGCCATTGACGCGGAAGCCGAGGGTCGTCGCCACCGAGTTCGAGTCGGTGCCGCGGATGCCGAGCGCAGCCCCGGTCCCGTGGGGGTCCTTCTCCTTGAAGCTGTCGATACCGGCACTGGCGAGCCCGAGACCGAGGAACGGGGTGGCCCCGACATTCTCCATGAGCTGGAACCGCCGGCCCGCCTCGCCGTAATAGGAGACGACGTTGGTGTTGTAGTCGCCGGTGAGCGACCTGGGCGCGGAGGTGATGCCGAACTCGCGGCGGCTGTCGCCGGAGTAGAATCCGTAGCTCAGGATGTTGCGGCCGTACCAGATCCCGTCGTCATAGCCGCCGTAGAGAGCGATCTGGCCGCCGTCGTAGCTCATCGACGCGCCGTCGCGACCGCCCCAGTCGTCGAAATCGAGCGAGGAGTTGAAGTAGCCGCCCGCCACGCCGACGAAGACGTTGGTGTTGATCGCGTAATCGCCGCCCACGTAGATCGAGGCCTGATCCTCGCTGTAGCCGGGAGCCTCGACGTCGCCGTCGCTGTTGTTCCAGCTGCCGCCGACGCGGGCCCAGACCTGGACCTTGTTCGGATCGAAGCAGCCCTTGCGCGCATCCGCCCCGGTGGCGAGCAGGTTGGGATCGATGGCGCAATCCATGCGATCCGTCACCGACGCATTCAGCTGGCTGGTCGACCGGAGCACCGACTGCATCAGCTGGGCGTACTCGGCGCCGGCCAGCTGGTCCATCGCAGCGGCGTACTGCGCGCCGTTCAGCGTGAAGAGGTCCTGCACGATGCTGGAGAACGGTCCGTTGTTCGGCAGTTTGCCGTAGACCTTCTCGATGCCGTCGCCGGCAGCGGACTGGTTCTTCGTCAGGCCCGGAACGTCACCGAAGGCGACGCGCTTCACCTTGAGGTCGACGTTGTTGTTGTTGTCGTAGACGGCCTTGACGTCGAGAAGCACCGAGTTGTCGACGACCTTGTTGAACTTGCCGTTGCGGGTCTCCGCCGCGATCACGTCCTCGTAGACGGTCTTGTCGTCATAGAAGGTCGGCGTGAACTTCGCCTTGAGCTTGCCGCCGAGATTGGCCGTGTTGGCGTTGATCGTCGGGTATGCACCGGGCGAGTTGTCCGGGGTCAGGTTGAGCTGGAGCTTGCCCTTCTTGCCCATCTTGAACGTGTCGACATAGGCGTGGGACGGGCCCTCCTCGTCGTTATTGTTGAGCATCACCAGGGTGCCCTTCGAGCGGATGGTGAGCGACCCTTCGAGCATCATGTCG
>JAEZEN010000302.1 GCA_023433185.1 Pseudomonadota bacterium
ACATAGGATTCCGGCGCGACGTGGAGGATGCAGGCCCCGTAGCTGGTGCCGCTCATGCGGGCATCCGAGATGCGCACCATGTCGCGCACGCCCTGCTTGAGCAGCTTCTTCGGAATCGGCAGCATCCCCCATTCCGGCATGCCCGGCCCGCCGACCGGACCGGCATTCTGGAGCACGAGCACGTGGGCGGCGGTGACCTCGAGATCGTCGCGGTCGATGTTGGCCGCCATCTCGTTGTAGTCGCGGAACACCAGCGCCGGGCCCGAATGCCGGTGCAGCCTCGCCTCGGCCGCAGCCGGCTTCATCACCGCGCCGTCGGGGGCGAGGTTGCCGCGGAGGATGGCGACGCCGGCGGCCCGCGAGATCGGCCGGTCGAGCGGGCGGATGACGTCGTCGTTGTAGACCGCGGCGCCCTCGATCATCGCGCCGATCGGCGTGCCGTTCACCGTGAGCGCGCCAAGGTCGAGATGGTGGCGGAGCACCGAAAGCAGGGCCGGCAGGCCGCCGGCATAGTAGAAATCCTCCATCAGGAATTCGCCGCTCGGCCGCAGGTTGGCGATCACCGGCACCTCCCGTGCGATGCGGTCGAAGTCTTCGAGGTCGAGCGGCACGCCGGCCCGCCCCGCCATGGCGATGAGATGGATCATCGCATTGGTCGAGCCGGCGAGCGCCATCTGGACGACCAGCGCATTGAGGAACGAGGCGCGCGTGAGGATGTCGCGCGGCTTGAGATCCTCGCCGATCATCGCGACGATGCGGCGTCCGGTCAGACCCGCCATGCGGGCATGGGCGGAGCCGGCGGCCGGAATCGCCGAAGCGCCGGCAAGCGTCATGCCCAGGGTCTCGGCGAGCGACATCATCGTCGCCGCCGTGCCCATCGTCATGCAGGTGCCGAAGCTTCGGGCGATGCCGGCCTCCATGTCGCGCCATTCGGCGTCCGAGACCTTGCCCGCCTGCTTGTCGGCCCAGTACTTCCACACGTCGCTGCCCGAGCCCAGCACCCTGCCGCGGGAATGGCCGCGCAGCATCGGCCCGGCCGGCATGAAGATCGCCGGCAGGTTCATCGAGATCGCGCCCATCAGCGTCGCCGGCGTGGTCTTGTCGCAGCCGCCCATCAGGACCACGCCGTCCCCCGGGTGGGAGCGGAGCAGTTCCTCGACCTCCATCGCCAGCATGTTGCGGTAGAGCATCGTCGAGGGTTTGACGAAGGGCTCCGACAGCGACATGGCGGGCAGTTCGACCGGGAAGCCGCCGGCCTGCCAGACGCCGCGCTTCACCTCCTCGGCGCGCACCCGGAAATGGGCGTGGCACTGGTTGATGTCGGACCAGGTGTTGATGATCGCGACGACCGGCTTGCCCATGAAGTCATCGTAGGAATAGCCCATCTGGAGGGTGCGCGACCGGTGCCCGAAGGACCGGAGGTCGCTGGCCGCGTACCAGCGCGCGCTGCGGAGCGGCTTCTTCTGTTCGGTCACGGTCGGTCGTCCTCCCCCGGGCTCTTGCTGGCCATGCGGCGCTTATAGCCGATCGGCGGAAGCTTGTGGCGAGGCCGCAGGATGTGTAAATCTATGTGTGGAGGTATACACATGGCGACCAACCTGTCCATCGATCCTGAACTCCTCCAGCGTGCGCTTGAAATTGGCGGCGAGCGGACCAAGAAGGACACCGTCACCCGTGCCCTTGAGGAGTTCATCCTCCGTCGCCGCCAGAAGCGGCTCCTGGAACTGTTCGGCGCGCTCGAATGGGACGAAGGCTATGACTACAAGTCGGAGCGTGATCGCGCATGACGCTCTTCGTCGATACCAGCGTGTGGTCGCTGGCCTTTCGACGCGACGCTCCACCGGCAACGCCGCAGGTCGCTGCGCTCACCGATGCGATCGAGCGCGGCGAGACGCTGGTCGTCACCGGGCTGGTCCTTCAGGAACTGCTTCAGGGCTTCGCCGGCCCGAAGGCGCGCGCGGCGATCATCGATCGTTTCGCTGCCGTCGGCTTCATCGGTCCGACCCGGCAGGACCACATCGACGCAGCCGAACTGCGGAATGCGTGCCGCCGCCAGGGTATCCAGGTCGGCACTATCGACGCACTGTTCGCGCAAATCTGCATCGGCCGCGATCTCGCGATGCTGACGGCGGATGCCGATTTCGCGCAGGTCGCCCGGGTGGCGCCGCTCCGCCTCTGGGCGAAGTGATTCCTTCGCCCCGGAATCCTCAGACGACGAAGAAATCGCCGTTGTCGAGGCTGAGGCCCTTGGTCACCTGGGCGAAGGGGATGGCGTCCTTGAGCGTGCCGCCATTGCCTTCGTAGGCGAGCTTGCCGCTCGACTTGTAGTAGACGATCACGTTCTTCTCGCCGTCGTACTTGTTCGACTGGACGAAGCTCTGCGACGAGAGGGCGCCCTTGGAGAGGCCCTTGAAGACCGAACTGTCGAGCTGGATGGTGTCCTTGCCCGGCTTGAAGTCGGTGATGGTGGCGAAGTTGGCGCTGGTGGCCTTGCTGTTGAAGAAGAAGGTGTCCTTGCCGCCGCCGCCGGTCAGGGTGTCCTTGCCGCCGCCACCGTTGAGGATGTCGGCGCCACCGTCGCCCCTGAGCACGTCGTTGCCGGCATTGCCGTTGATCGTGTCGTTGCCCTTGCCACCCGAGATGTAGTCGTTGCCGGCGCGGCCGGTGATCGTGTCGTTGCCGGCATAGCCGTAGAGCTTGTCGTTCCCGGCGGAGCCGGTGATGACGTCGTTCCCCTTGAACAGCTTGTTCTCGAAGTTGCCGGAGAAGAACTTCTGGGTCTTGCCGAAATCCAGGCCGAGGTTGTTGACCGTGTACTGGAGCTGGCCCTTCACCGACACCTGCACGCCGTCCATGGTGCCCGAGGACGGGACCTTGAGGATCGACGTCATGTGCTCCCCGGTGACGTACATGCTCACCTTGCCCTTCGTTGCCGTGAAGCTCGAAAGGTTGGTCACCGAAGGGGTCTTCAGCTGGCTGAACTTGGAGAAGAGCCCCAGCTCGCTGAGATCGCTCATGTCGACGGTGGCGATGGCTACGAATGCGACCATGGTGGTTCTCTCCCCCGAAAGATGATGCCCGGCGCCCGCAATGCCGACGGTCGCGTTGCCCGGGTGCGGACATTGCCCCACTCCGCGCCCGCTTGGCAAGATCGCTCCGCCCGCGTCACGGGAGGCGTCGGTGCGCGCCCGTCGCATCGGAGAAGGGGCGGCGGCTCAGAGCCGTCCGGCGGAAACCGGGCCTATGAGAGTCTATCCAGCCGTCGCTTTTTCATGAGGTTCTTGTAGTCCCACTGGACGGTTCTCGATTCCGCCAGCCAGAGCCCCAGCTGGTCGGCGTCGATCTGGTCGAGCGACGTATAGCGGGCCTCGGCCGCCTTGAACGTGCCTTCCGGCATGAGACCGGGCGCCGCGAACGACTGCCCGCTCCAGAACAGGAGCCTGACGCAGGCCTTCAGCTTGCTGTAGCCGACGATCGGGTTGCCGTCGAGGAACCATACCGGGTGGGCATGCCAGATCCTGCTTTCCGCCTCGGGCAGGTGGCGGTCGATGATGGCACGCAGCGCGTCGCAGATCGCCCGATCCCCGGCGGCCTGGCTCTCGTTGAACTCCTCGATGCTCTCGTATCGGGGACTCTTCACGGCTTGCTTTCCTCCGCCTTGTGGCTGCCCCGTCAGTCCTCCCGGGGGCCGACGCGCGGACGTCGCGGGCCACTACGAGGTCGACGACGCCTTCCAGATGTTGATGCCGCCGTCGGTCGCGAGGCGGTCGATCTCGGCGAGTTCGTCGGCGGCGAAGGTGGGGTTGGCGACCGCGCCGACGGCGTCGACGATCTGTTCCGGCCGGCTCGCGCCGATGAGCGCCGTCGTCACCCGGGGGTCGCGGAGCGCCCAGGCAAGGGCCATCTGGGCGAGCGACTGGCCGCGGCGCTTCGCAATTCCGGCGAGACCGCGGATCGCCGCGAGGTTCTCCTCGGTCAGGAAGCCCTCGCGCCAGGCCGGCGATCCGCTCGCCGCGCGGCTGCCCTCGGGAATGCCGTCCAGGTACTTGTCGGTCAGCATGCCCTGCGCCAGCGGCGAGAAGACGATGCAGCCGGCGCCGACGTCCTCGAGGGTGTCGAGGAGCCTGTCCTCCTCGATCCAGCGGTTGAGCATGGAATAGCTCGGCTGGTGGATGAGGAGAGGAGTGCCGAGGTCGCGAAGGATGCGCGCCGCCTCGGCGGTCCGCTGCGCATTGTAGGACGAGATGCCGGCGTAGAGCGCCTTGCCCTGGCGGACCGCGGTATCGAGGGCGCCCATCGTCTCCTCGAGCGGCGTGTTGGGGTCGACGCGGTGCGAGTAGAAGATGTCGACATAGTCGAGGCCCATGCGGCGGAGGCTCTGGTCGAGGCTCGAGAGCAGGTACTTGCGGCTGCCCCACTCGCCATAGGGGCCGGGCCACATTCGGTAGCCGGCCTTGGTCGAGATCACCAGCTCGTCGCGATAGCCGCGGAAATCGGTGCGCAGCACGTTGCCGAAGAAGGTCTCGGCCGCACCGGGCGGCGGCCCGTAATTGTTGGCGAGGTCGAAGTGCGTGATGCCGTGGTCGAAGGCGGTGCGGAGCATGACGCGTGCCCGCTCGGCGGTCGCGTTCTCCCCGAAATTGTGCCAGAGGCCGAAGGAGATCGGCGGCAGCTTGAGGCCGCTCCGGCCGGTGTGGCGGTAGTCGAGGCGCTCGTAGCGGTCGCTGGCCGGGAGGAAAGTCATGGCGTCGTCCTTTCGGGCAGGATGTCAGGCGGCGGCGCGGGCGGCGTGGCGCGCGTTCTCGTCATGGAGGGCCTTCGCCGCGGCGGCGACGGCGGCGCTCCGGTCGGCGGGGAGGTTCGAGAGGAAGGGCTGCAGCGGCCCGGTATCGGCGATGCCGGCGAGACGGACCCCGTCATGGAGGACGACGATCGGCGACCAGGCGTCGCGCTGGTCCTCGAAGGGCAGGAACTTCTCCCGGATCGCCTCGGCGCGCGCGACATCGCCCGCCGTCAGCGCGGCGAGGATGGCGCTCGACATGTGCGGGGCGATGGTCACCGAACCGGAGGTGAAGCTTCGGAGGCCGAAATGCCGGAAATGGGCGATCGCCGGCCGCTCGCCGATGCCGGAAACGATGCGCTCGGGCCCCGCGGCGGCGACGATCTCGGCCAGGTAGTCGTCGATGATCGGCTCCTTCCGCTCGACGGCGTACTTGACCGAGCAAACCACGCCATCGGCGATGAGCGCGGCAATGTCGCGGGGCGCGATATAGCCCTCGCTGCGGACATAGGCGATCACCGGCCCCCCATAGGCGTCGGCAAGGCGGCGCAGCCCGGTGGCGACGCCGTCGGGCTTGGTCGCGCTCGTCATCGGCAGGGCCATGGCGGTCGGGAAATCGAACGACTTCAGCATGCTCACCTGGTCGAGCGCCTTGCCGTAGTCCGGACCGATCGACGGGATGATCCAGGCATTGGATGGCGCGATGCCCGCGAGCACCTCGAGCGTCAACGGGTATTCGAGGAGGCCGAGATTGTAGAAGTTGGCGTTGCCGCCATAGAGGAACGTCGAAACCCCGCCCGAAGCCATCCAGGCGATGATCCTCTGGTTCTCGGCGATGGAGATGGCGCCGTTCGCGGCGCGCGCCAGCGGCGGCACGGCGATCACCGAGCGCGTGAGGTCGTGGGCGGTGACGGCGTCCGTCTTCATCGGGCGGGACTCGCGGGAGGCAGGTGGGTCGGTTGCCGAGGTTAGCGCGGGCGAGCGGGCGGCGCTACCCGGCGCGCTGGAAGAGGAAGACCCCGGCGACCACCAGGGCGACCCCGGCGACGCGCTGGATGTCGATCTCGCGGGCGGCATAGGCGCCGATGCCGAACTGGTCGGCGAGCAGGGCGCCGATCATCTGGCCGAGCACGATCGCGGCGAAGAGCAGGGCGCCGCCCAGCACCGGCGCGACCGATATCCCGCCGACGACGAAGACGAAGCCGATCACCCCGCCGATCCACAGGTACCAAGGCAGGCTCGGCAGCGCGGCGAGCGGGAAGCCCTGGCGGGTGGCGAGGATGTAGACCGCGCAAAGGGCGAAGGAGATCGAGATCGACAGGAATGCGGCGCCGACCGGGCTGCCGAAGCGCCGGGCCACGTCGGCGTTCAGGCCCGGCTGGAGGGCGATCATGATCCCGAGCGAGACGGCGACGAAGAGGGCGGGCAGGCGGGTCATGGGCGGAGACTCCTCGCACTGGAGAGATGCGGCGCTCCACCTCTCCCGCATGGGGAGAGGGTTGGGAAGGTGTCCCGGTCATCCCCGCACCACGCCGTCGGTGGCGAGCCGCTCCGCCTCCGCCGCGCCGTAGCCGAGCTCGGCGAGGATGGCGCGGGTGTCGGCGCCGAGGCGGGGCGAGGGGCGGCCGTAGACGGGCGGCGTGGCGGACATGCGGATCGGCGTCCGCACCGAGGGGACGGTGTCGCCGTCGCCGGTGTCGAGGTCGAGGCGCATGCCGCGGGCGACCACCTGCGGGTCGGCGAAGACGTCGGCGACGTCGTTGATCGGTCCGGCCGGAACGCCCGCCGCCTCGAGCGCGGCGAGCAGGTCGGCCCGGGACAGCGTCTCCGTCCGTGCCGCGATCAGCGGCACCAGGACCCCGCGATGCGCGACGCGCTCGCGATTGGTGGCGAAGCGCGGATCGTCGGCAAGCCCCGCCACACCGAGGGCGGCGCAGAGGTGGCGGAACTGGCCGTCATTGCCGACCGCGATGATCACGTGCCCGTCGGCCGCCGGAAACGCCTGGTACGGCACGATATTGGGATGGGCATTGCCGAGGCGCCGCGGGACGCGCCCCGAGACCAGGTAGTTCATCGCCTGGTTGGCCAGCACCCCGACCTGGGTGTCAAGGAGCGCCATGTCGATGTGCTGGCCCTCGCCCGTCCGCTCGCGGGCGATGAGCGCCGCCTCGATCGCGATCGTCGCGTAGAGCCCGGTGAAGATGTCGGCAAAGGCGACGCCGCTCTTCTGGGGCTCGCCGTCGGCGGCGCCCGTCAGGTCCATGATGCCGCCCATCGCCTGGATGATGAAGTCGTAGCCGGGGCGGTGAGCATAGGGGCCGTCCTGGCCGAAGCCGCTGATCGAGCAGTAGACCAGTCGCGGATTCTCGGCGCGGAGGCTCTGATAGTCGAGGCCGAAGCGCTTCAGCCCGCCGACCTTGAAGTTCTCGATCAGCACGTCGGAGCGCCGCGCGAGGGCGCGCACGATGGCTTGGCCCTCGGGACTCCGGAAGTCGATGGCGATCGAGCGCTTGCCGCGGTTGGTGGCATGGAAGTAGGCGGCGTCGGTGCCCCCGTCGGGATGGCCGACGAAGGGCGGCCCCCAGCCGCGCGTGTCGTCGCCATCGGGCGATTCGACCTTGACGACATCGGCCCCGAGATCGGCGAGCACCTGCCCGGCCCACGGGCCGGCCAGCACCCGCGCGAGCTCGAGGACCTTCAGCCCGGACAGCGCGGTCACGAGAAGGCCTGGATCCCGGTCTGGGCGCGCCCGAGGATGAGGGCGTGGATGTCGTGCGTGCCCTCGTACGTGTTGACCGTCTCGAGGTTGAGCATATGGCGGATGACGTGGAACTCGTCGGCGATGCCGTTGCCGCCGTGCATGTCGCGGGCGAGGCGGGCGATGTCGAGAGCCTTGCCGGCATTGTTGCGTTTGATCAGGCTGATCATCTCGGGTGCCACGCGGCCTGCGTCGAACAGCCGGCCGACCCGGAGCGCACCCTGGAGGCCGAGGGCGATCTCGGTCTGCATGTCGGCGAGCTTCTTCTGGATGAGCTGGTTTGCGGCGAGCGGCCGGCCGAACTGCTTGCGGTCGAGCACGTAACCCCGCGCCCGGTGCCAGCAGTCCTCGGCGGCGCCCATCGTCCCCCAGGCGATGCCGTAGCGGGCCCGGTTGAGGCAGCCGAAGGGGCCGGCGAGGCCCGAGGCGTTGGGGAGGAGATTGGCCTCCGGCACCTCGACATTGTCCATCACGATCTCGCCGGTGATCGAGGCGCGGAGCGAGACCTTGCCCTCGATCTTCGGCGCCGACAGGCCCGCCATGCCGCGCTCGAGCAGGAAGCCGCGGATCTTGCCCTGATGCGCCTCGGACTTGGCCCAGACGACGAAGACGTCGGCGATCGGCGAATTGGTGATCCACGTCTTCGCCCCGGTGAGGCGGTACCCGTCCGGCGTCCTGACGGCGCGGGTTTGCATGCCGCCGGGGTCGGAGCCGTGGTCGGGCTCGGTCAGCCCGAAGCAGCCGACGATCTCGCCGCTGGCCAGCCGCGGCAGGTAGGTCCTGCGCTGCTCCTCGCTGCCATAGGCGTGGATCGGGAACATGACCAGCGAGGACTGGACGCTGAGGGCCGACCGGTAGCCGGAATCCACCCGCTCGACCTCGCGCGCGATCAGGCCGTAAGCGACATAGCCGGCGCCCGCGCCGCCATATTCCTCGGGGATCGTCGCGCCGAGCAGCCCGAGGCTTCCCATCTCGTGCATGATGTCGCGGTCGAAGCGGTCCTCGCGGAACGCGGAGAGGACGCGCGGCTGGAGCTGCGCCTGCGCATAGTCGCGCGCCGTGTCGCGGATCAGCCGTTCCTCCTCGTTCAGTTCGCCATCGAGGAGGAGCGGGTCCGACCAGTCGAACGCCGGGTTCGCCGTTCCCTCCCTGACCGCCTCGACCATGGCCATGCGTCTTTCCTTCTTGTCGTTCGTCAACCCGGGGGCGGCATCATAGCCGAACGGCGGGGCGGGGCCAGACGCTGCCGGATCGGCGCGCGTCCCGGGGATATACTTGAACTCTTAAAAAGAGCAGCGAGTAATCGCGGCAGTGATTTTAATTAGATGAATTCCAAACAGAATTGAGACTTGACTTGATCTTCGAGAACCTTAAGCCACGCGGTGTCCCGTGGGGACAACAATCGTCCGGCCCTTTAACCGAAACGATCCGATGGAGACCATCATGACTGCCACCAAGCTGCGGAACCTGCTGCTCGCCGGCTCCGTCGCGGGCGCATTCCTCGCTCCCGCCGCCGCTCTCGCCGACGGCGAGGTCAACCTCTACACGACGCGCGAGCCCGGCCTGATCCAGCCGCTCATCGATGTCTTCACCGCGGAGACCGGCACCACGGTCAACACCGTGTTCGTCAAGGACGGCCTTGCGGAGCGCGTGGTCGCCGAAGGCGCAAACTCGCCGGCGGACATCCTCATGACGGTCGATATCGGCGTGCTGGTCGACCTGGTGGACCAGGGCGTGACGCAGCCGGTGGAGTCCGCGGCGCTCGAGGCCGCCGTGCCGGAGAACCTCCGCGACCCGAACGGCCACTGGTTCGCGTTGTCGAAGCGGGCGCGTGTCCTTTACGCCGACAAGGACCTCGACCTCTCGTCCTTCACCTACGAGCAGCTCGCCGACCCGGCGTGGCAGGGCAAGGTCTGCATCCGCTCGGGCCAGCACCCCTACAACGTCGCGCTGATCGCCGCCTATCTCGATCATCACGGCGAGGCGGAGACCAAGGCCTGGCTCGAGGGCGTGAAGGCCAACCTCGCCCGCCAGGCCGGTGGTGGCGACCGCGACATCGCCCGCGACATCCTCGGCGGCATCTGCGAGATCGGCCCCGCGAACTCCTACTATGTCGGCCTGATGCGGAGCGGCGCCGGCGGTCCCGAGCAGGAGGAGTGGGCCAACGCGATCAAGGTCGTGCTCCCGACCTTCGAAGGCGGCGGGACCCACGTCAACGTCTCCGGCGCGGCGGTCGCGGTGAACGCCCCCAACAGGGACAACGCCGTGGCGTTCCTCGAATTCCTGGTCTCCGACGAGGCGCAGGCGCTGTACGCCAGACAGAACTTCGAGTACCCGGTGAAGGAAGGCGCCACGGTCGACCCGATCATCGCCGAACTGGGCACCCTCGACACGGATGGCCTCTCGCTGGTCGCGATCGCGGCCAACCGCAAGGCCGCGAGCCAGCTCGTCGACGAGGTCGGCTTCGACAACTAGCGCGCGGAGCGTACACGGGATCATGACGACCGACGCCATCGCACCTGCCCAGCCGCGTCTTGCGCGGCAGCGGTGCGGTGGCGCCTGCATCTGGGTCGCGGGCGCCGCGGTGACAGCGCTTCTGGTCCTGGTGCCGATCGTGGCCCTGGCGGCGATCGCTGCCGGCGGATCGGGCGACGCCTGGGCCCACCTCGCCGCCAACGTCCTGCCGCGGGCGACGCTCAACACGGCGCTCCTCCTCATCGGGGTCGGTGCGCTCACCATCGCCATCGGCACCGGCGCGGCGTGGCTGGTCACCGCCTACGATTTTCCCGGGCGGCGCATCCTCGACTGGGCACTGCTCCTGCCTCTGGCGGTGCCGACCTACATCGTCGCCTACGCCTATCTCGACCTGCTCCACCCGATCGGACCGGTCCAGACCCTGATCCGCGACATCCTCGGCATCGCCTCGCCGCGCGATTTCCGTCTGCCCGACCTCCGCTCGATCCCCGGCGCGGTGATCCTCCTCGGCTTCGTCCTCTACCCCTATGTCTATCTGTCGACGCGGGCCCTGTTCCTGATGCAGGCCGCGGGGCTGGTCGATGCCGCGCGGACCCTCGGCGCGGGCCCCGGCAGCGTGTTCTTCCGGGTCGCCCTGCCGCTCGCCCGGCCGGCGATCGCCGTGGGCGCGAGCCTCGCGCTCATGGAAACCCTCAACGATGTCGGTGCTTCGGAATTCCTCGGCGTCCGCACCCTGACGCTGTCGATCTACTCGACCTGGATCAACCAGTCGAACCTCGCCGGCGCGGCGCAACTCGCTCTCGTGATGCTGGCGGTGGTCGTCGTCCTGATCACCCTCGAGCGTCTCGCCCGCCGCGGCCAGCGCTTCGGCACGACGGCGCAGCGCACCGCGGCGCCCGCCCGCCGGCCGCTCCGCGGC
>JAEZEN010000312.1 GCA_023433185.1 Pseudomonadota bacterium
GATCAAGGTCGAGACAAAGGAGGACTACCCCGACGCCAACAAGCTCGACCGGGTCGTTCTCCCAAACGAGCCGGAGTGGAAAAAGGTCATGGCCGGTGAGGACGTACCGGCCAGCCCGAACCGGGCCCGCCCGACCGCCAAGACCTCCGCGCCTCAGCCTGCCTGGGCGGCGAAGACGCCGGAGACGCAGGCAGCGCCCCCCGCCGCCAAGTCCTGGTCCGCACCAGCGACCAACGCTGCCCCTCCGCCCGCGGCCAAGTCGCCGGGGCCCGCCTGGCTCAATACCTGACCGTCGTGACGGACGACGAATGGCAGGCGCACCCCACGCGCGAAGCGGCGAAGGCGATAGGCAGATGGCTCGAAGGAAGAGATCGGCTGCATCAGCCAATCCGCTCTTTGACCATTCCCGAGCTCGAGGCAATGGCCGCGACCGCCATCGCCCGCTTCGTGGTGCTGGGCGCGGAGCGGATCCGGGACGAACCGGAGGAAGCGGCCGATCTCATGTGGCTCTTGGCTGGCTAGACCCATGCGCGCTCTGCCGCCGCCAGGATCGCGGGTTCCTCTACTGCCACCAGCTCCGGCCGGACCGCTTCCCTGACTACCGGTTCTGCTCGCGGACCTGCCTCGACCTCGGAATGGCTCTCGCAAGGGAGAACAACGGCGTGATCGACAAGACCGACATGGAGACCCGGGCGATCAAGGAAGCGCGACGCTTCCTGGCCGACACGCTCACCGAGCTGGGTCTCATGGCGCCCTTCCATGATCGGAGTGCCGCCGAGATCGACCGCATCATCGAGGCCTGCATTGACGGTTTCCAGGATGCGATGCGGCGCCAGGCCGCTGCGGTGCGCGGCGTCCCGTTCGACGACGAGATCCCTTTTTGAGGTGTCAGATGTGGGTCGATCTCAATCACGGGTCGGGCTTCGTCTACGGCGGAAGCCGCGATCGCAGCACGTCCAATCGGATCAATGATCTGATCGATGTCGCCCTGGTCGCTCGCCAGCGTCAGCAGACGCCACGCGACTACCTCGGCGGCAGCCGGATCGGCGAGGCGTGCTCGCGGAAACTGGTCTACGAGGTCACCCACGCCCCCGTCGACGAGGGGAAGGGCTTCGACGGCCGCGCGCTCCGGATCTTCGATGCCGGCCACAGCTTCGAGGCGCTTTCCATCCGCTGGCTGCGCGGTGCGGGCTTCGATCTACGTGATTTGGGCTCCGACGGAGAGCAGTTCGGCTTCTCGATCGCGGGCGGCCGCATTCGTGGCCACATCGACGGAGTCATTCTCGGTGGCCCCGCCATTGGCGTCGCATGGCCGGTCCTCTGGGAACACAAGGCTCTGAACGCCAAGTCCTGGGGCGATGTGGTCAAGCGAGGCGTTGCCCTGTCGAAGCCGGTCTACTTCGCCCAGCTCCAGATCTACATGGCCTACATGGACCTCGGCGCGGCTCTGTTCACCGCGCTCAACAAGGACACCCAGGCCCTCCAACACGAGGTCGTCCCATTCGATCCTGCTGAGGCGCAGATCCTCTCCGACAAGGCGGTCGACATCGTCCGCTCGGCAGCCGCCGGAGAGTTGCCCCCACGCATCGCCTCCAATCCCGACTTCTATCTGTGTCGCTGGTGCGCCTACGCGACGCGCTGCTGGGAAGGTGCGCGATGAGCTTCACGCCATCACCACAGCAGGCCGCGGCCATCCAGTCGATCGTCACCTGGTATCGCGATCCTCACCGTCGTTCGCAAGTGTTCCGGCTGTTCGGGTATGCCGGTTCCGGAAAATCCACCATCACTCGTCACGCCATCGAAGCCCTCGGTCTCTCGCCGGCGAGCCGCGACGGTGCGGGCGGCGGTGGTGTGCTGTTCGCTGCCTTCACCGGCAAGGCCGCGCTGGTGATGACCCGGAAGGGTACGCCCGCCTCGACCATCCACAGCTTGATCTACCGTGTCTCGGAAGCGACGCCCGAAGAGATCGAGCGGGTGGAAAAGGAAGCGGCGGAACTCCGCGCGAGCCTCGGCCGCCTGCCGCCGGCCGAGCAGATGTTCGCGCTGGAGCGACTGAAACGGCTCGAGCTCAGGCTGGCCGATATTCATGTCCCGCGCTTCGTGTTCAACGACCAATCGCCGGTCCGCGATGCCGACCTGATCGTGCTCGACGAAGTATCCATGGTCGGCGCCGAGATGGCGACGGACCTCCTCGCCTTCGGCAAGCCCATCCTGGTGCTCGGCGATCCCGGGCAGTTGCCGCCAATCAGGGGCGAAGGCGCATTCACCGATGTGGCGCCGGACGTGATGCTGACCGAGATCCACCGGCAGGCGGGGGAGAGCGCGATCATCCGTCTGGCCACCATGGCGCGGCAGAGCGAGCCGATCCCCTATGGCGAGCACGACACCTACGTCTGGAAGATGCGGCGGTCGGACGTCGCGCCCGCACAGTTCCTGAACGGCGGCCAGGTGATCTGTGGACGGAACGCCACGCGCCTCTTCCTGAACTCGGCGATGAAGCAGGCAGCGGGCTTCCCCGCGGCGTATCCTAAAGGCGCAGGCGAGAAGATCATCTGCCTCAAGAACCGCCATGACCTCGGCCTGGTCAACGGCATGTTCCTCGATCTCACGGACATTCGCGAGGAGAGCCCGCTCGCCTTCAGCGCCACGGTGCGCACCGAGGATGGCCAGACCGTCTCGGGACGGAAGAGGTTCTACAAGGGCCATTTCGACGACCATGTCGCCTATGACCCCGAGCGGCCTCGCCGTGACTGGCGCGATATGCGTGGTCTCATTGAGACGGTCTGGGGCTACGCGATCACCTGCCATAAAAGTCAGGGGTCGCAGTGGGAGAACATCATCGTCTACGACGATGGCCTTGGGCGCACGCGCGAGGACCGGGCCCGCTGGCTCTACACCGCCATAACGCGCGCCGAGCGCGGGCTGGTGATCCTTGATTGACTTCAACGAGGCCCAGCCGGCTCGCCCGCCGGCGATCCGCTACGACCTCGATGCGATTGTCGCGGGGCTTCGCGCACGCGCCGACGCGTGGGTGCCGCACCTGTTCCCGAACGGGCGGCGAGTCGGCGACGGATGGCGTCTCGCCAACATTCGTGGCGATGCTCCGCGACGGACCGGCTCGTGCGCGATCGCGCTCAAGGGCGACCACGCCGGTGATTGGCACGACTTCGACGGTGGCGCCGGCGGCGGTCCTATCAGCGCGATCGAGGAGGCAACGGGGCTTGCGGCTCCGGAACTGTTCGCCGCCGCGGCCGACTTTGCCGGATGGTCACCCGGCGTGCCAATCCTTCAGGCGCCGGCCACCGCCAGGCCAGAGCACGATGCGGCGCGCGAGATCGCCTTCATTCTCGACCACGCCCGTCCCATCGAAGGAACGGCGGCGGCGGCGTATCTGCTGGGCCGCGGCCTTGGCGCGCCGGGCTCCTCCGACCTTCGCTTCCACCCCGATCTCACCCACTGGGAGACCAAATCCGGCTTTCCGGCACTCGTCGGCATCGTCCGCGACCGCGATGGCGAGACCATCGCGGTCCACCGCACCTATCTCCAGCCTGATCCGGGGGCGCCGGGGAAAGTCACCAAGGCCGCGGTTTCCAAGCCGCGCATGATCCTGGGGCGCAGCGGCGGCGGCGCGGTCCGGCTCGCTCCGCTCACCGACGGCATGACGCTCGCGATCTGCGAGGGCATCGAGACCGGGCTCGCCGTCTTGGCCATGTGTCCCGGATTGGCCGTCTGGGCGACACTGTCGACCTCGGGCCTCGAGCAGGTCCAACTGCCACCCGAGGCGCGACGCGTCATCGTCCTCGCCGATCATGACGCCTCCGGAGCCGGTCTCCGCGCCGCCGAGGCCGCCACGCGCCGACTGCGGGCCGAAGGCCGTGAGGTCGTGATCGCGCTGCCCCCGCAGGAAGGGGACGACTTCAACGACCTCCTTCTCCGTGGTGGGGCGAGCGCCGTCCGCGCCGCGATCGAAGCCGCGCTCCCCGAGCCGGGCGACGAGGCGGAGATAGAGCCGCTTGGCCGGCATCAGCCGATGAACTACGTGGCGCCGGACACGACGCTCCCGATGCTTCGCTCCGACAATGGTGACCTCGCCCAGGCCGTCGACCAGGCCTGGAGCCTTCTGCTCGCGTCGAACCGCGTCCCATGGCTGTTCCGGTTTGCCGGCGTTCCGACTTGGGTGGTGCCCGACGATGAGGGCCGTCCGGTCGCGGCAACCCTGACCGAGGAAAGGCTCCGCCACATGCTGGCGAAGCTCGCCGTCTGGCGGCGGATCAGCCGGCAGGGCGATCTCGTACCGGCGCATCCGCCGACGGCCCTGGTCAAATCGATCCTAGCGACGCCTGATCCCGGGCTTCCGGTACTTCTCGGCATCGTCAACACGCCTGTCTTCGGACGGAACGGCAGGCTGCTGACGAGCCCCGGCTACCACCCGGATGCGCGGCTCCTCTATCAGCCTCTCCCGGGCTTCGAGGTCCCGGCCATACCCGACAGCCCATCCCCGGACCAGGTCGCAGCCGCGCGCGGTCTGATCTGCGAGGACCTCCTTGGGGACTTCCCCTTTGTCGCCCCCGCCGAGATGGCGCACGCGGTGGCGATGCTCATTCTCGGCGTCGTCCGCTCGATGATCGACGGGCCTACGCCATTGCACCTCATCGAGAAGCCGACGCCGGGCACCGGCGCCACGCTGATGGTTGACGCGATCGCCACCATCCTCACCGGTGCCGGCGCGTCCGTGATGACGGAGGGACGCGACGATGAGGAATGGCGGAAGCGGGTCACCGCCAAGCTCCGCCAGGTCCCGTCGATCCTTCTCATCGACAATCTCCGCAGCAAGCTCGACAGCGCTGCCGTGGCCGCAGCGCTCACAGCCCCCTTCTGGGAGGACCGCATCCTCGGGGTCTCCGAGATGGCCCGCCTTCCCATCCGATGCATCTGGATCGCCACCGGCAACAATCCCGAGTTCTCCAATGAGATGGCGCGGCGCCTCGTCCGCATCCGGCTCGATGCCCATGTCGAGCGGCCTTGGCAGCGGAGCGGCTTCAAGCATCCGGAGCTCAGCACATGGGTGCGGGCAAACCGAGCCCAGCTCGTCGCCGCCTGCCTCACGCTCTGTCAGGCGTGGCTCGCCGCGGGGCGCCCGCGCGGGACTCTGACTATCGGCAGCTACGAAAACTGGTCGGCCATCATCGGCGGCATCCTCGAGGTCGCCGGCGTCCCGGGCTTCCTCGGCAATCTCGACGAAATGCTGGAGGCCTCCGACAGCGAGGGCGCCGTATGGCGCGGCTTCGTCTCGGCGTGGTGGAACCGGTTCGGCACGGCGGAGGTCGGCACTGTCGACCTGTACGAGATCGGCCTCGCATGCGAGCCGCCACTGCAGCTCGGATCGGGGACGGAACGCTCCCAGCGGATCCGGCTCGGCAAGTCCCTCGGACGCCTCCGTGACCGTGTGTTCCGCGTCGGCGGCCTGTCCCTCCGCACCTCCATCTGCGGCACCCTCCAGGGTGCTCAGCGTTGGCGCTTGGTCGTTGATGAAAAAACAGGCACGGATGAACATTCACAACATTCACCGACGGTGAATGTGGCCGTGAATGTTGTGAATGTCTGTGAATGTTCTGGAACCAACATTCACGGCGAATTCGCCAATTCTGACAGTGGTTTGAACCCTGCCGGTGAATGTTGTGAATGTTTGCCCAGACCCTACGCGTATGCGGGGACGCGCGCCCCCGCGATAAGTGATCCGGAAAAACATTCACAACATTCACAACATTCACCGAGCCCAGGAAATCCGCCGGCTTCAGCCGGTGAATGTGGTGGTGAATATGCCGCGGGACATTCACCACCCTCCGCTCCGCCCGACTGGCTGACGGAGGTGCTGTGATGCACGTCTTCCCGCCCGCTACCGGACCTCCCTGCGACGCGGCGCCCATCTCGGCGACGGCGGCCAGCACCGCCAGGCACCACAGCCGCCGTCGCCTTCCACCACCGATGACCTCCATGACGGAGACCATGCAATGGCTTCGATGACTCTGACTCTGTCCGCAGCGGATGCAAGTCCGCCTCCCCAAGCCGGCCTCGCCGAGATTTCCGGTGCCGCCATCCTCGCCCTCGACCTCGGCACCACCACCGGCTGGGCACTCCGCACTCTCCGCGGCCGCATCGTCAGTGGCACCACCGAGTTCAAGCCGCACCGCTTCGAGGGTGGCGGTATGCGATACCTCCGCTTCGAGCATTGGCTCGACGAGACGATCCGCCTCGCCGGTGATGTCGAGGCCGTCTACTTCGAAGAGGTGCGCCGACACGTCGGCGTCGACGCCGCCCATGCCTATGGAGGCTTCCTCGCCGGCCTCACCGCCTGGTGCGAGGAACACGCGATCGCCTACCAAGGCGTCCCGGTTGGCACCATCAAGCGGTTCATCGCCGGCAAGGGCAATGCCGACAAGGCGGCAGTGGTCGCCGCCGTCCGTGCGCTCGGCTACAGCCCGGCCGACGACAACGAGGCCGACGCCAACGCCATCCTGCTCTGGGCCATCGAGACCCGGGGAGGCACGCGATGACCGCGATCCTCAAGCACGCCGCCGAGATCATCGCCGATCGTCGAACCACCTACGGCGACCCGGCGAAGTCGATGGCAACGGTCGCGGCCCGCTGGTCCGTCACGCTTGGCCGTCCTGTAACGCCGGCCCAGGTCATGCTCTGCATGATCGATCTGAAGCTCACGCGTCTCGCCCACGACCCGACGCACCGCGACAGCGTCGTAGACGTCATCGGGTATGCGGCCCTGTTGCCGGAGGTGACCCGATGAGGTGGCTTCCCCACGGCTACGGCGGCAGTCGCCGCACCCCCGAAGACGTGAAACGCGACGGCTGGGTCGAACAGGGTCTGCTCGCGGTGAACGTCGAGGACCTGCGTCTGACCTGGCCTGAGCGGGAACTGGTCAAACAGCTCGGCGAGAAGCTCTACGGCAAGCGCATCGAACAGCGGAGGTCGGCATGACGATCCGCGGTCGCAAACGGAAATCGGGCAAACGCTACCCCTGCGGCAAACGAACCCGCATCGAGACGGAGAAGGACATCATGGAAACGGCAATAGAAGCCCGGCAGCGTCACTATGGCGTCACGGCAAAGCAAGCTCGAGACGAGCGGCTCGGCACGGCTTTGGGACGGCTCGCCTGGCATGGCACGATCAGCACCGCGCAGTACGAGGCGGGCCAGGAGTTCGGCGAGCTCTATCGCAGGCATCACATCGTGATGGGCCTGCCGCTGCCGTCGCCGCGGTCCATCGCCGGCCTGCTTGTCAGCGGGGGGGCTTTCGGCGAATCTTCGAGCGAGCCTGATGCGTCGGTTGTCGAGCGCCTCCGCCGGCGGTTCGATGCCGCAACCGATGCTCTCGACCAGTGCGATCGCGATCACCGCTTCTCGCCCGGTCGACGGCCGGCGCTCCTTATCTACCGGGTGATCTGTGTCGACGAGGACACCACGCTTTGGCCAGCCGAGGATCTCGGCAATTTGCGCGTCGCGCTCAATGCGCTGGTGCGGGTGTTCAGGATGGATCGGTCGTGAGGGAGAACGCTCGGGGCTTTCGAACGGCGGTCGTTTCGGCGAAGATGAAGCCTTGGGGCATTGCCGCTCGAAGCGGAATCACTCTGGAACGGCCGATGGCCAGACGAACAAACGCGCCTCCGGCGAAGTCGGTGAGCGATGACGATGTGCGTGCCTTGCTGCAGCGCTACGGTTGCGCGGTGCCATTCCATGAGGTTCGCACCCGATTTCTCGGGAGTATCGCCAGCCCCGCCATTTCGGTGTCACCGATCAGGGTCGTGGAAGGTCTCTGGGATGGCGAGTTGCCAACATTCGACTCGCTCGATGACGCCAACGCATTGATCGAGGCCCTCGCTTCGGGACTGTGGAACCGGCTGACGCGCCATCAGCAGCGAAGCGCACCCTTCCGCCTGACGCGCATCGATGTAACACCAACCCGCGAGGGGCTTTCGGCGCTGGCCGTGGTGCGACGCGAGGAACTCGATGGGTTTGTCGATGGGCTGTTCGGCGACTGCGAAGACCTCGACTTTCCGGAACGGGCTCATCGCGGCCTCGACAGACTATCCGGGATGAGAGCCCTGTTTGCCGGAGTGCTTACCGTCACCGGCGACGAGACCATTCCTGGTACCGAGACGGACATGCAGACGACGCTTCAGCACCTGCGCGCCCTGACCAAAAATGCTGAGCACGAGATCCATGAGATCGTGTTGTCGTGCACGCGTGCCCGGAGGCAGACACTGCCCGGCTCTCCAGCCAGAAAGTCCACGCTGCACTGATAAGCTACTACGGGTACTGTGCCGTTGCGCAGACGACAGATCGATTTTCGCAACATCGACTTGGCAGGCGAAAGCAACAAGAAAACAACTCCAAAGTACGAACTCCGACCGATACAAAGAAAACGCCCGGCGACGAATTTCGTTGTTGACGCGTGTCATCAACGCCTCTAGAAGTTCCGATATTCCAATCTCGGAACTGTGCCTGGAGCCAACGCTTCGGGCATTTGCATTTCGGAGGATCGTTGATTGCGCGTCGTCTTCACCGAGCCCGACGATGTGCGCATCCGGTTCGAAGCGACCTGCTTCCGGATCGGCGACGGTGCGGCCAGGCAGGCCTTCTCGCTGGCCCTGAACAAGGAAGGTCGGAAGGCCTACACCGCACACCGCCGGGCCCTTGCGGAGCAGTCGTCGATCCCGCGCGGTGCGGTCACCGCGGCCATGAAGTTCAAGCCCTCGACGCGGTCGACGCTCGAGACACGGATCATCGGCGCCGGCCGGCACTTGCCCCTCTCGGTATTCGGGGCAAAGCAGTTCTCCTACGGTGTCCGTGCCAAGGTCTGGGGACGGGCGCAGACCTTTCGGTCTGCGTTTGTCGTCGACCGCTTCGGCGGCAACGTCTTCAAGCGGACGAGCAAGGCGCGCTTTCCGATCGAGCAGCTCTGGGGTCCGGCGGTGCCGGTCGAGATGCTACGCGATGAGGCCTTGGCCGCGTGGGAAGTTCAGCACGGAAAAGTGCTGCAGGAGGCACAACGTCTGATGGCACTGCCGTTTTCGATCGGAATGCGAAAGTGAGGGGAGGGGCGCGCGAGGAGCCCCATCTATCACGTCACGGTTGCGCTGGCGCCGCCGCCCGGGTTTCGGGCGTTTTTCTCGGTTTCATTTTTCCATTTTGTTTTGGAAATGATCGGCGGATTTCCTGGGATCTCCCCTCCTGAAGCCGCCCGCCGCGGTGTCCAAAAAAAAGGAAAAGCCGACCTCAGTGGGTCGGCTTCCTTCGTCGATGTTGTCGGGCAAGAACAGGGCCTGCAAACGCAGCGTAAGAAACCTTGGGCTCTCGCCCCGAAAAACTCGTCAAATCAACGCCTGCACAAAAACGGCAAGGCACTAGCTATCTAACCGCCAAACGGGCCGCGGAGTCAAACCGCCGCCCGCGCATGTCGGGCGATTCCGCGCCGCAACGTCTCCCCTTCCCTAATCCGGTCATGAGGTTTCGATGCTCGTCACCGACATCCCGGTCGAGCGGCTGGTGCCCTATGCGCGGAACCCGCGGAACAACGCCAAGGCAATTGACGCGGTGAAGGCATCGATCGCCGAGTTCGGCTTCCGGCAGCCGATCGTCGTCGACGAGAACATGGTCGTCATCGTCGGTCACACCCGGCTCGAGGCCGCGAAGGCCCTGGGCCTGACGATGGTACCGGTCCACATCGCCGAGGGTCTTACCCCGACGCAGGCACGCGCCTACCGGCTGATGGACAATCGCTCGCACGAGAACGCCGAGTGGAATGACGAACTACTCAAGCTCGAGTTCGGGGATCTAAAGCTCGACGGCTTCGATCTCGATCTGACCGGTTTCGACACCGATCAGCTGTCCGAGCTGCTGTCAGGGGACTCGCTCGAAGGTCTCACCGACCCCGACGACGCGCCTGAAGTTCCCGCAGACAGCTGTTCGCGGCCGGGGGATCTGTGGGTTCTCGGCGACCATCGCGTCCTCTGCGGCGATGCCACTGCCTTGGCCGATGTCGAGCGCCTGATGGGCGGCGTACTCGCTGACATGGCGTTCACCGATCCGCCCTACAATGTCGACTACGGCGGGAAGGGGGGCGAGAAGGCGCCCGGCAAGGGACGTCGTATTCTCAACGACGCACTGGGTGATTCCTTCGCCAAGCTCCTCGAGGCAGCGTGCACCAACCTGCTCGTGGTCACCATGGGCGCCTGTTACGTCTGCATGAGCTCATCGGAGCTCCATACGCTCCAACGCGCCTGGCTCGATGCCGGTGGCAAGTGGTCGACCTTCGTCATCTGGGCGAAGAACACGTTCACCCTCGGCCGCTCCGATTACCAGCGCCAGTACGAGCCGATCCTCTATGGGTGGAAAGCCGGTTCGGATCACTTCTGGTGCGGCGCCCGGGACCAGGGCGACGTGTGGCACCACGACAAGCCGCGGGCCAACGACCTCCATCCGACGATGAAGCCGGTGGAACTGGTCGAGCGCGCGATCCGCAACTCGTCGAAGTCACGGGATATCGTGCTCGACCTCTTCGGCGGCTCGGGGACGACGCTGATCGCCTGCGAGCGCGCCGGCCGGGCCGCGCGCCTGATGGAACTCGATCCGAAGTACGTCGACGTGATCGTCACCCGCTGGCAGGAGTTCACCGCCAGGGCGGCAACGCTGGAGGGTGAGGGGACGAGCTTCGCGGATATGAAGGCCAAGCGCCTGGCCGGAGGGGCGCCCGAGAAATCCCTCGCCGAGGGATTGTCATCTCCGCCGGCGGAGCCGCTGCCGGCCGCGACGCAGCGCCCGGCAGGAGTTATGCCCGAGCCTAGCCGAGGATCCGATACACCCGGCCCCGTCCCTCGACCTTCTCGGAGGTCACCTCGAGGCCGAGCTTCTTCTTGAGGGCCCCGGCGATGGCGCCGCGCACCGTGTGCGGCTGCCAGCCGAAGGCGGCGACGATCTCGTCGACGGTGGCGCCCTTCGGCGACTTGAGCATCGCAATCAATTGGGCCTGCTTGCTGTCGGCGCGCGTGCCCTTCGGCTTCTCCTCCGTCGCCTTGGCGCCCTTCGCAACGCGAGTCCGCTTCAGCTTCTCGGGGGCCGCGGGCTTCGCGGACGCTTCCTGCTCGATGCCGAGCGCCTGATAGGCGGTCGGGGCGGCGTGAAGCGTGAGCGGGCGGTCCTCTTCGTCGCGACGCCAGACAGTCTCGTCGCGCTTGGCGCGGACCTCCTTGAGAAGGCCCTTGCCGATCAGGCTTGAGAGCATCTTGGTCACGGCGCCACCCTTCAGCTTGGTGGTGAGCGGATAGACGGCGCCGTCGGGCCGCTCGCAGGCCTTGCCGAGGATGATGAGTTGGGTGTCGGTGAGTTTGGTCATCGTAGGCTCCTTCGGGGTTTCCGAGAGGGCTCACGACCATCGCGAGCCTTCTACGACCCCGAGCCCCGCGTGCCGGCGGGGCAGGAGCGTGGGCGGGTTGGTATCGCCTCAGTCGGCGAATTCGCCCTCGTGGAAGGCGCTGTCGGTGATGCGGCTGAGCAGCTCGGCGTAGTGGCTGAGCGTCCCGACGTCACCCCAAGTGATCCGGTCGGGATCTACGTTGAAGTGGTCGGCGCTGAGCCTCTGAAGCCGGCCGAGCAGCGCGTCGATCTCGCCCTTCTTCGCGATGAAAGCGGCAGTCGCCGCGATGTTGTCCCTGGTCCTTGCCATGTCCGCGACTCCGTTTTGGTGATCGCATACAGGCGTGATCCGCGACGGAAGCCAAGTCGATAAGTCGATCATTTCATTGCTTTATCGGGTCCGAGAGAGGCGGAGGCGCGCGTGGCTGAGCAGTCCGGTCTGATACCGATCGGCCAGGCCGCACGGCTCCTGATGATCTCAGAAGAACGCATCCGCCAGCTGCAGAAGCAGGGGTACATCCCGAAGGCGGACAGGCGCGGCGTGGTGCAGCTTGTCGGTGCCGTCCAAGGCTACCTCCGCTACCTCAAGGACGACGAGCGACGCTCGGCGAAGTCGGCCGCCGACAGCCGGGTGCGCGATGCCCGGGCGCTGGAGATCGAGTTGAGGATTGCCGAGCGATCGCGAGACCTGATCCCGCTCGAGGACGCACTCGCCGATATGGCCGAGTTTGCCGCATCGGTCCGGTCTGAGCTGGCAGGCCTGCCGGCGCGACTGACACGCATCATGGACGAGCGGCACAGGATCGAGACGGAAATCGATGGTGTCCTCGCGCGCCTTTCCGAGCGAGCCGCTGAAAAGGCGGCAGCTCTGGGATCTGGCCGCGGCGATCCTCAGGCCCAGCCCCAAGCTGCCCCCGGATGACTGGGCGCGGGCAAATCGTGTTTATCCTGAGACCTCCGGTCTGCCAGGACCGCGAGATCCAAGCCTAACACCGTATGTCATTCCGGTCGTCCGCGCGGTCCATGCCGGGCTCCACAAGCGGGTGGTCCTCGTCTGCGGGGCGCAGATGGGCAAGACTGATGGCCTGCTCGATGTCCTCGGCGCTCGTCTCGACCAGCGGCCGGCGCCGATCCTCTACGTCGGACCGATCCGCGACTTCCTCACCGACCAGTTCGAGCCACGGTTGATGAGCCTCCTCGACGAGGCGGAAACGCTCGCCGCCAAGGTGGTCCGCGGACGCCGGATGAAGAAGACGCTGAAGATCGTCGCCGGCGTGCCGGTGCGGTTGGCGCACGCGGGATCCTCGGCGGCCCTCAAGTCGAGCCCGGCGGCGCTGGCGCTCGTCGACGAGTACGACGAGATGCTTGCGAACGTGAAGGGCCAGGGCGATCCGCTCGGCCTGGTCGAGGCGCGCGGGGAGACGTATGCCGACTTCGTGACCGCGATCACCTCGACGCCGTCGCGGGGTCTGATAGAGACGGAACTGGACGCGCGGAGCGGTCTCTACTTCTGGAAGATCGGGGATCCGGAAGCGGTCGAGAGCGCGATCTGGCGGATGTGGCAGTCGGGTACGCGGCATCACTTCTGCTGGCCCTGCCTCCATTGCGACCGGTACTTCGTGCCGCGCTTCGCTCAGATGCGTTGGCTGGAAAACGCCACGCCGGCAGAGGCCGCCAAATCGGCGCTGCTCGCCTGTCCGCATTGCGGCGGCCTGCATGACGACGACGACAAGACGGAGATGAACGCCCGCGGCCTCTACGTCGCGCCCGGGCAGTGGGTCGAGGACGGCCATGTTCTCGGGCAGCCCGCCGAGAACGCCGTGCTGAGCTTCTGGGCGAGCGGGCTGGCCAGCCCTTTGGTCACCTGGGGCACCCGGGTCGAGCGGTATGTACGGGCACTTGCGTCCGGGGACCCGGATCAACTGCAGACCGCGCTCAATGCCGGGTTCGGCGAATGCTACACACCGGCATCGGGCCGCGATGCCCTCGACTACCAGGAAATCTTCCAGAGGCGGCAGCCCTATCGGATGAAGGAGCTTCCCGACGGCGTGCTCCGCCTTGGTATGGCGGTCGACGTGCAGAAGCTCTCGCTGTTCTACACGATCCGGGGCTTCGGCTCGCGGGGCACGTCCTGGCTGGTCGATCGCGGACAGTTGTTCGGCCCCACCGACGATGACGAAGTCTGGAATGCGCTCGCGGACCTGATGCTGATGCCGATCGGAGGCATGCAGATCGAGCGGGTGTTCATCGACTCGGGCTTCCGGCCGAACAAGCCGGACGCCGGCGACGAGCACAAGGTCTACGAGTTCACGCGGCGCTACGCCTGGCTGGTGTCGCCCACGAAGGGCCGCGCGACGATGTCGCCGCCTTACCGGGTGTCGAAGATCGAGGTGACGCCAAAGGGCAAGCAGGCGTCCTACTCTATCAACCTGGTTTGGCTCTCGACCGACTTCTTCAAGTCGCTGCTGGTCTCCCGGATCCGGACGCCGATGGACCAGCCGGGCAGCTTCATCGTGCCCGATGACATCGACGAGGACTACTGCAAGCAATTGGTATCGGAGGTGCGTGTCGTCGATGCGGGCACCGGCAAGCCGCAATGGGTCCAGCGGTCGCGCCAGAACCACTTCCTCGACTGCGAGGCGCTGGCAATGGCGATCGGCTACTCGCTCAACGTCCAGCGAATCCCGGAAGGTGTGCTGCGGACGGGCGATGGGCCAGTCGAGCGCGACGCTGCAGACGTGAACGAAGCGCAGACCGCGGACACGGCGCCCGATCCCATCTCAACCACCCCTAACCTTCGCCACCGGTTTGCCGGGCTCTCGTCGCGACTGAACAGGTGACATCGTGGGCATGGTCGCGACGATCCGGGACTGGCTTGCGCCAGCGCGGGGACAGAACGTTGCGCCGCCGGCGATCCGCGCCGACTTCATGCGCGGCAATCGCGGTGTCGTCTTCGGTGGCTGGCGCCCGGCATTGCGTGATGCTTCGGACGATGTTGGCGCTTCGTGGGACTTGGCTGCGGCGCGCACCACCGACCTGATCCAGAACTCGGGCTGGATTGCCGGCGCGCTCGATCAGGCGGTCGCCAACACCGTGGGCACCGGGCTTCGGCTCAAGGCGATGCCGGAGAACGACGTCTTCGGGATGTCGAACGACGAGGCGGAACGCTGGGCGCAGCTCGTCGAACAGCGCTGGGGTCTGTGGGCGGATCGCGCCTACGAATGCGACATCGAGGGACGGCGCAGCTTCGGTCTGATGCAGGCGGCCGCGTTCCGGTCCTGGTTCGCCACCGGCGAGATCTGGGCGGAACTGCCGTGGCGGGAGCGGCCCGGCGGCCGCTACGGCACCAAGGTGCGGCTCCTCCCTCCGCACCGGGTCCCGCGCCGCGACAACAGCCTCCGCCGGATCGTCCAGGGCGTTCGGATGGACACCGACGGGATGCCGGTCGGTTATCTGGCGAGCCGGAAGGACCCGATCCTTGGGACGGTGGAGGTCGAAGTAGCAGCGCGCGATGGGCTCGGACGTGCGCGCGTGATCCATGTCTTCGACGGCATGCCGGGCCAGGTGCGCGGGATCAGCCCGCTGACCCCGGCGCTGCAGGTCGCGCGGCAGTTCGATCAGCTGTCGGACGCGACGCTCACGGCAGCGATCCTGCAGACAGTGTTTGCTGCCTCGATCACCTCGGAGGAGCCGACCGAGGAGGTACTGAACGGGCTGCTGACGCCGCAGGAGCAGGCCCGGCTTGCTGCCACCGGCGTGTCGCCGTGGGACGCCTACATCCAGGCCCAGTCCGGCTGGTACGACACCGCCGCAATCAACCTCGGCATCAACGGCCGGATCGCCCATCTCTTTCCGGGTCAGAAGCTCGAACTCCATCGGGCGCAGCACCCGCATTCGGATTACCGCGACTTCGCCGCCCATCTCCTCCGCGAGTTGGCGCGCTGCATGGGCCTCACTTACGAG
>JAEZEN010000354.1 GCA_023433185.1 Pseudomonadota bacterium
GTGCATGCTGGTCCATAATCACCGCTTCTCCGCCCGCGAGGCCTTCTCGGCGAGGCCGCCCCGGGCCGTCCGGCGCTGCAACTCGGCCATCACGTCGGCCAGCGCCACGCCACGCGACTGGAGGAGGACGAGAAGGTGGTAGAGGACGTCCGACGCCTCCGCCGTCACTGCCGCGTCGTCCTCGGCAACCGCGGCCATCGCCAGTTCGAAGGATTCCTCGCCGAATTTCTTGGCGCACTTGGCCGGGCCGCCCGCGAGCAGCTTCGCCGTGTAGGAGCCGGAATCGTCGGAGCGCGCCCGCTCGGCGACGATCGCGGCGAGGTCGGCGAGGGTGAAGGCGCTCGTATCAGCCATCGAGACGCACCGGAATGCCGAACGCGGCCATGTGTTCCTTGGCCTGGCGGATGGTGAAGGTACCGAAGTGGAAGATCGAGGCGGCGAGCACCGCCGACGCGCGGCCCTGGTTGACGCCGTCGACCAGGTGGTCGAGCCGCCCGACGCCGCCGGAGGCGACGACCGGCACCGGGACCGCATCCGAGATCGCACGGGTGAGGCCGAGGTCGAAACCGTCCCCGGTGCCGTCGCGATCCATCGAGGTGAGGAGGATCTCGCCGGCCCCGAGGCGCGCGACCTCGACGGCGTACTCGATCGCATCGAGCCCCGTGGGCTTCCGCCCGCCATGGGTGAAGATCTCCCAGCGCCCGTCCTCGCCGTCGCGGCTCACCCGCTTGGCGTCGATCGCGACGACGATCGCCTGCGCGCCGAACTTCGCCGCCGCCTCGGCGACGATCCGCCGGTCGTTCACGGCGGCGGTGTTGATCGAGACCTTGTCGGCCCCGGCGAGGAGGAGGTTTCGGATGTCGCCGACCGTGCGCACGCCCCCGCCCACCGTCACCGGCATGAAGCAGACCTCGGCCGTGCGGGCGACGACGTCGAGGATCGTGCCCCGGTTCTCGTGGCTCGCGGTGATGTCGAGGAAACACAGCTCGTCGGCGCCGGCCGCGTCATAGGCCCGCGCCGACTCCACCGGGTCGCCGGCATCGGCGAGGTCGACGAAGCGGACGCCCTTGACGACGCGGCCGTCCTTCACGTCGAGGCAGGGGATGACGCGAACCTTGAGCATCAGGCCGCCTCCCGCGCCGCCCTGACCAGCGCCAGCGCCGCTGTCGGATCGAGCCGGCCGTCGTAGAGCGCGCGGCCGGCGATGGCCCCGGCGAGGCGCCGGTAGCGCGGCGCGGTCAGCGTCTCGATGTCGCCGAGGCCGGCGAGGCCGCCCGAGGCGATCACGGGAACCGACACCGCCTCCGCAAGGCGGAGCGTCGCATCGAAGTTGAGGCCGGTGAGGATGCCGTCGCGGTCGATGTCGGTGTAGACGATCGCCGCCACGCCGGCGTCCTCGAAGCGGCGGGCGAGATCGATGACGTCGAGGTCGGTGGCCTCGGCCCAGCCGCTCACCGCCACCCGGCCGCCGCGCGCGTCGATGCCGACGGCGATTCCCCCGGGATGCCGGCGCGCCGCGTCGCGGACCAGGGCGGGATCGCGCACCGCCACCGTACCGAGGATGACGCGGGCAATGCCCTTGCCGAGCCAGGCGTCGATGCCCGCATGGTCGCGGATGCCGCCGCCGAGCTGCACCGGCAGGGACACCGCGGCAAGGATCGCCTCCACCGCCTCGGCATTCTCCGAACGCCCGGCAAAGGCGCCGTTGAGGTCGACGACGTGCAGGTACTCGAAGCCGGCATCGGCGAAGGCGCGGGCCTGGGCGGCGGGGTCGCTGCCGAAGACCGTGGCCTTCGACATCTCGCCCTTCTCGAGGCGGACGCACTGGCCGTCCTTCAGGTCGATGGCGGGGAACAGGATCATGGGAAACGCTTCTAGCGGTTGATCTCGACGAGGAGAACCCAGGCGTCGATGATGGCGCGGGCGATGCCGATACACATGCCGGCCGCGACCCAGTAGAGCCCCGCGGCGCTGCCGGCAAGAAGAACGATGCCGCCGACCACGCAGGATGCGAAGGCGGCAACGAATATCAGGAGGCCGATGGTGAACGTGAGGCGGTGCGCCGGCCTCGGTCCGGCGGAGCCCGCGGAGGCCCACCGCCAGGCCTCCGCCGACGGTGAGGATCGAGACGGCGAGCACCTGGATGCCGGCCGCCGTCGGCGACTGGCTCGGTATCAGCATCAGCGCCGACAGCGTGAGCGCGCCGAGCAGCGTCAGGAGGACCTCGAAGGCGCGGTCGGCGAGGCCCGGAATGCCGACGATCCGCTCGACATTGATCGAGACGGCGACGAAGAGGAGCCCGGCGAGCGCCGCCGTGGCGCCGAGCTGGCCAAGGAAGAAGCTCTCCCAGGTCTCAGGCATCATGAGGCACACTCACAGGCTGAGGAATGCCCGGTTCGGCCGGGGCCGTCAGGGATTCCACTTCAGGAAGTTGCCGATCATCGCCAGCCCGAGGCGCTGGCTCTTCTCCGGATGGAACTGGGTACCGGCGATGTTGCCGCGCGCCACGACCGCCGTGACCGGCCCGCCGTAGTCGGCGGCGGCGATCACGTCGTCGTCGTTGTCGGCGACGAGGTGGAAGCCGTGGAGGAAATAGGCGTGCCAGCCGTCGGGCCCGCAGGCGATGCCGTCGAGCAGCGGATGCCGGGCTCGGGCACCGATGGTGTTCCAGCCCATGTGCGGCACCTTGAGGGCCGGGTCGGAGGGCGCGACGGCCCGCACTTCGCCGGAGATGCGGTCGAGCCCGGGCGTGATGCCGTGCTCGACGCCGCGGGTGGCGAGGAGCTGCATGCCGACGCAGATGCCGAGGAACGGCCGGCCGCGCCGGTCGATCACCTCGCCGATCGCCGCCGCCATGCCGTCGATCGCGTCGAGGTTCCGCCGGCAGTCGGCGAAGGCGCCGTCGCCGGGGAGGACGATGCGGTCGGCGCGCGCCACGACGTCGGGATCCGAGGTGACCACGACGGTTGTGCCGAGGCTCTCCGCCGCGATCATCCGCTCGAAGGCCTTGGACGCGGACCGGAGGTTGCCGGCGCCGTAGTCGATCAGGGCGACGGTCATCGGCCGGGCCGCGGCGTCGGGAACAGCCCGACGATGCCCGGCTCGCGCCGCGGCCGGAGCGGCGGCGGCGCGGCCGGTGCGGGC
>JAEZEN010000375.1 GCA_023433185.1 Pseudomonadota bacterium
GACCCAGCCCGTGCGCGAGAACGCCAGCCATCGCGAACAAGGCTGCGGTCGCCGACGACGCGACGACGACGCTCCGCGACTCGTGGATGCCGAGCCTGCGATGGACCATCGCTTCGAGCCGGGCTGCCGTCGGGCCGCCATTGGTCCAGCGGTTCTGAAGGACCGAGGCCTCGAGGATCTCCGCGACACGCCCGGCGTCGAAGGGCTTGGCCTCCACGAAGCGCAAAAGCGGCTCGGGAACGGCACGCCCGCCGGTGGTCATCCGATCGCGGTCCCCGGCCGCGGCCGGCCGCGAGCCGCCGCACCGGGAGGTTGGCTGATCCGTCCTCCGACCTCTGGAACGCCTTGATTGGAAGGGCCGGCTACCACAATGTCGCGATAAGCCATCATACGCGGTTCGGCCCGTGCCCACCTTTCTGATCCACACACCGAACTACAGCCACATGCACTCGGGCATCCGATGTCTGTTCCTACTATGCCACCATCTCAACCGGCTCGGCTACCGGGCATTCGTCACCGGATCCGGCGCACCCGCCACCCTTCTCGCCCCGCAGGCGGACGCCGCCTTCATCAGGCGCCGACGGAGGAAGCGAAACGACATCATGATCTATCCGGAGATCACCGCCGGCAATCCGCATCGGTTCCAGCGCGTCGTCCGCTATCTCCTGAACAAGCAGCGTACGCCCTTCGGGCCGGACGACTTCGTGCTCCACTATGCGGACGAGTTTCAGACCGCCGGCATGCCGTCCCGGAGGCTGTGGATTCCCCTGATTGACCGCACCGTCTTCCATGCCCGCAATGCCGCGCGGGAGCGATCCGGCTTTCTCGTGTACTCGGTGCGTCATACACCGGATCTCGCCGCGCTTCCGGCGTGGATCGAGCCCTACACCCTCATCTCGAAGAGCCGGCCGCGCGATCCGCCTGCATTGGCCGACCTCTATCGGCGCAGCCGTGCGCTCGTCACCTGGGAGCGCACGGCGGCGATCGGTGAAGCCATGTTCTGCGGGTGCCCCGTCCTCCTCGTCCCCAACCCTCCCCTCGACCTGGAGCCTATCGTGCGGCGGACCTTCGGCTTCGGCTTCCGGGTCGGCTGGGACGAGCGCGGCCTCGGCCATGCCGCGCGCACGGTGCCCCTTGCCACAGCGCTTTATCGGATGCGTGCCTCCGCGCTCTCGCGAAACATCCACCGCTTCGTCCGCGACGTGACGGAGCACTTCGCCGTCCGCGACGGTCGGCAGCCCCACCGCGTTCCCGATCAGGCATCGCCCGCGACCCGCGCGCAGCCGGACACGCCATGACGATGCACCTCGAGGTCCTCGACAGCGTCACCGACCCCGGCGAGCCCGGCGGCGAGAACGAGGACGCCATCGGCTGGAATGCGCAATCCGCCTTCGTCGTCGATGGGGCGACGAGCCTCGGGGCGCCCAGGATGCGGCCGCCGCGGAGCGATGCGGCGTGGCTTGCCGAACACGCCGCCACGGAGTTGCGGCGGACCTTGTCCGACGGCTTCAGCACCGCGGATGCGGTCCGAGCGCTCAATCGGCGGGCCGCCGAGGCCTTCCTGGCTGGCGGCGAGGAGATCGAACGATACCGGTATCCGACCGCGTCGTTTCTTTCGCTTCGGGTCGCAGGCGACGCGTTGGAGCTCGCCGGGCTTGGCGATTGCGTTGCCTTCCTTCGTGACGAGGCTGGCGAGGTGATCCGATGGAGCGCCCTCGCCATTCGTCGGTCGCGCGAGCAGTATTTCGCGAGGATCGCAATGGCGCGTGCCGGTGGCTTCGACAACAGCGGTGCGACCATTCGCGAGCCGTCGACGCTCGACGACCTGCGCTCCCGGCGGGCACGCCACAACCTGCCGGGCGGCACGGTCTGGACCCTCGGGCTCGAGCCGATGGCGGCCGACCATCTCGCGTTTCTGCACCTCGACGGCAGCCAGCCGCGCGTGGCCCTGCTGTGCACCGACGGGTTCGCGGATCTCGTCGACAACTACGGGCGCTGCGATGCCGCGACACTGATCTCCCGCGCGGGCTACGAAGGGCTCGCCGCGCTCCGCGACGAACTGCGCCGGGTCGAGCGCGAGCTGGATCCGGACGGCACCATCTACCCGCGCTACAAACGGTGTGACGATGCCTCTGCGATCCTGCTCCGCGTGGGCCGATGAGTAGCGCGGCGTCCCAACGGCTGCACCTCGTGGGCGTCTGCGGCACCGGCATGGCCGGCCTCGCGATCATGCTCCAGGAGCTGGGGCACACGGTCTCGGGCTCCGATGCGGAAGTCTATCCTCCCATGAGCGAGGTGCTCGCCGCGCGGGGCATCGCTGTCGCGCCGTTTTCGCGGAACAACCTCAGGGGGCCGCTGGACGGCATCGTGATCGGGGCCGGCGTCTCGCGCCGGAACGAGGAGTTCATCGCCGCGAACGAGGGACGCGTCCCGCTCTACTCGCTCCCCGCAGCGCTCGCGCGCTTCGTCCAGACGGGTCATGCGGCCCATGTCGTCGCCGGCACCCACGGCAAGACGACCACCTCGTCGATGCTCGCCGCCATCCATCGCGCGGCCGGCACGGGGGCGGGCATGCTCATCGGCGGCGTGCCGAAGGACTTCGGCGAAGGTGTGAAGCTCCCCTCCGTCGGCGCGCCACTCATCATCGAGGGTGACGAGTACAAGTCGTCCAACCTCGATCTCCGGCCGAAGTTCTCGCACTTCGCGCCGACGATCACCGCCATCACAAGCGTCGAGTTCGATCACGGCGACGTCTTCGCCGACTTCCCTGCCGTGCTGGCGGCGTTCGTCGGGCTCGTCGCGGCGACGCACACCGACGGAACCGTCGCCACGACCGCCGATGACGCCGTCCTCGGCGACCTGCGCGCCGCAGCGCGCTGTCGGTTCTTGTCGGTCGGACGCGCGGACGACCGGGACTGGCGTATCGTCGGTTCGGAAGCGGGTGCCGCCGGGGCCTTCGAACTTCGTTCAGCCGTTGGCGGTCGCCGTCTTGGCCCGGTGACGCTGGGCGTGCCTGGCGAGCACAACATCCGCAACGCCGCGCTCGCCGCCGTCGCCGCGGATGCCGCGGGCATCGGCAATGCCGCGGTCGCGCGCGGTCTGGGCGCGTTTTCGGGGGTCAAACGGCGGCTCGACGTCGTGTGCGATCACGCCGGCATCCGCGTTGTCGACGACTTCGCGCATCACCCGACGGCGGTCGCGGCCTCTCTCTCGGCGCTTCGAGACGCGCGACCCGATCGGCGGATCTGGGCCGTGTTCGAGCCGCGATCGGCCACCAGCAAGACGCCTCGCTTCCAGTCCGACTACATCGCGGCCCTGGCCCTCGCCGACCGCGTGACGATCCTCGCCGTACCCGCCTCGCCCTACGGGCATCCGGTGCTTGACTGTGAAGCGCTCGCGGCAGCGATCCGTCGCCTGGGGCGGGAAGCGGCGGTCGTCTCCACGACCGATGACCTGTTCGCCGACATCGCGGCGGCGATCGCGCCTGGTCTCGACCTCGTCGTCATGTCG
>JAEZEN010000415.1 GCA_023433185.1 Pseudomonadota bacterium
CGCACCCCCTACAAATAACCCAGGGTCGGCCACTGCCTGGGGGCGCCCCCCGCCCACACGCCGGTGCCGGAATACATCCGGCTGATCGCGGCGGGCCGCTACAGCGACGCCTACCTGGTGAACTGGCAGTCGAACGTCTTTCCCGGCATCCTCGGCCGCACCTGCGACCGCCCCTGCGAGCCGGCCTGCCGGCGCGGCCGGGTCGAGGAGGAGCCGGTCGCCATCTGCCGGCTGAAGCGCGTCGCCGCCGACAACAAGAGCGACATCCGGCACCGCCTGCCGGCCGCGCCCGCCGCGCGCACCGGCAAGCGCATCGCCCTCATCGGCGCCGGCCCGGCCTCGCTCACGGTCGCCCGCGACCTCGCCCCGCTCGGCCACGACATCGTCCTCTACGACGCCGAGCCGCGCGGCGGCGGCATGATCCGCAGCCAGATCCCGCGCTTCCGCCTGCCCGAGGAGGTGATCGACGAGGAAGTCGGCTACGTCGTCGGCATGGGCGGCATCGAGACCCGCTACGGCGCGCGCATCGACAGTCTCCGCGCGGTGCTCGACGCGAATTATGACGCCGTCTTCGTCGGCACCGGCGCCCCGCGCGGCCGCGACCTCGACGTACCGGGCCGCCGGGAAGCGGCTGCCAACATCCACATCGGCATCGACTGGCTCGCCAACGTGTCGTTCGGCCATACCGACCGCATCGGCCGCCGGGTGATCGTGCTCGGCGGCGGCAACACGGCGATGGACTGCTGCCGCACCGCGCGACGCCTCGGCGGCGACGACGTGAAGGTGATCGTCCGCTCCGGCTTCGAGGAGATGAAGGCCTCGCCGTGGGAGAAGGAGGACGCGATGCACGAGGGCATCCCGATCCTCAACTTCCTCGTCCCCAAGGCCTTCACCCACGCGGACGGCCGCCTCACCGGCGTCACCTTCGAAAAGGTCGCCGCGCGCGTCGACGAGCGCGGCCGCCGGTGCCTCGAGCCGACCGGCGAGCCCGACCAGCATTTCGAATGCGACGACGTCCTCGTCGCCATCGGCCAGGAGAACGCCTTCCCGTGGATCGAGCGCGACATCGGTGTCGCGTTCGACCAGTGGGGCATGCCGGTGGTCGACCCCGTTACCCATCAGTCGACGCATCCGCGCGTCTTCTTCGGCGGCGACAGCGCCTTCGGACCGAAGAACATCATCTGGGCGGTCGCCCATGGCCATGCCGCGGCGATCTCAATCGAGCGGCTGCTCTCGGGCGGCGACGTCCATGACCGCCCGCCGCCGCTCGTCACGCTCGTCAGCCAGAAGATGGGCATCCACGAGTGGAGCTACGACAACGACATCTCGCTCGAGGCGCGCCGCAAGGTGCCGATGCGCGAGCAGAGCGTGGCGCTCGCCGACATCCGGGCGGAGGTCGAGCTCGGCTTCGACCAGGGCCTCGGCTACGCGGAAACGCAGCGCTGCCTGAATTGCGACGTGCAGACCGTGTTCACCGAGACGCTGTGCATCGAGTGCGATGCCTGCGCCGACATCTGCCCGACCGACTGCATCACCTTCACGCAGAACGGGCCGGAGGAGGAGCTGCGCTCCCGCCTCGCCGCCCCTGCCCTCAACCACACCCAGGACATCCTCGTCTCGGCACCGCTCCGCACGGGCCGGATCATGGCCAAGGACGAAGACGTCTGCCTGCACTGCGGGCTGTGCGCCGAGCGCTGCCCGACGGGCGCCTGGGACATGCGGAAGTTCCTCCTCGAGACGGCGCAGGCCGCGGGCACTGCCGGACAACATCGATGAACCCCACGCCTTCGCGGGTCGTCCGCGTCAACGACTTCGTCGTCAAGTTCGCCAACGTCAACGGGTCCGGCTCGGCCAGCGCCAACCGCCTCTTCGCCCGCTCCATCCTGCGGATGGGCGTGCCGATCGCCTCGCGGAACATCTTCCCGTCCAACATCCAGGGCCTGCCGACCTGGTACGAGATCCGGGTTTCCGAGGCGGGCCATCTCGGACGCCGCGGCGGCGTCGACCTTATGGTCGCGATGAATCCGCAGACCTGGGACAAGGACGTCGCCGAGATCGAGCCCGGCGGCTACCTGTTCTACGATTCGACGCGGCCGCTGCCGCCATCGAAGTTCCGGGACGACGTGACCGTCCTCGGCCTGCCGCTCACCGCGATCTGCAACGCCCGCTACACCGACCCCCGCCAGCGCCAGCTCTTCAAGAACATCATCTATGTCGGCGCGCTCGCCGAGATCCTCGGCATCGAGGCGGTCGAGGTCGAAAAGCTGGTCGGCGAGCAGTTCAAGGGCAAGGACAAGCTCATCCCGCCCAACATCGAGGCCCTCGAGATGGGCCGCAGCCATGCCCGGGAAGCCTTCGGAACGGTGGACCTTCGCATCCGCCGCGCCGATGCGGTGGGCGACCGCATCTTCATCGAGGGGAACGACGCCGCCGGCCTCGGTGCCGTCTATGGCGGGGCGACGGTCTGCGCCTGGTATCCGATCACGCCGTCGACGTCGCTGGCCGAGGCGTTCGCCAAGCACTGCGCCCGCTACCGCGTCGATCCGGTGAACGGCCGGAACCGCTACGCCATCGTCCAGGCCGAGGACGAACTCGCCTCGATCGGCATGGTGATCGGCGCCGGCTGGAACGGCGCCCGCGCCTTCACCGCCACCGCCGGCCCTGGCGTCTCGCTGATGCAGGAGTTCCTCGGCCTCGCCTATTTCGCCGAGATCCCCGCGGTGATCTTCGACGTGCAGCGCGGCGGACCGTCGACCGGCATGCCGACGCGGACCCAGCAGTCCGACCTGCTCGCCGCCGCCTACGCCTCGCACGGTGACACCAAGCACGTCATGCTGCTGCCGGCGGACCCGCACGAGTGCTTCACGATGGCCGCCGATGCCTTCGACCTCGCCGACCGGCTGCAGACCCCGGTCTTCGTCATGCTCGACCTCGACATCGGCATGAACGAGTGGCTCTGCGAGCCGCTCCGCTGGGAGGAAGGCCGGCGCCTCGACCGCGGCAAGGTCCTGACTGCCGAGGAACTGGAATCGGGCCGCGATTTCGGCCGTTATCTCGACGTCGACGGCGACGGCATCCCGTACCGCACCTATCCCGGGACACATCCGACGAAGGGCGCCTTCTTCACCCGGGGCACCTCGAAGAACGCCCGCGCCCGCTACTCCGAGGAAGGCTCGGACTACGTCGAGAACATGCAGCGGCTCTTGCGCAAGTTCGAGACGGCGCGCCGGCTCTGCCCGGCTCCGGTGCGCGACGACGCGCCGGGGGGGTCGCGGATCGGCGTTCTCTACTACGGCTCGACCACCCCGGCGATGCACGAGGCGATGGAGGCGATCACCGCCTCCGGCCACCCGCTCGACGCGATGCGGCTCCGCGCCTTTCCGTTCCACGAAAGCGTCGCCGACTTCATCGACGGGCACGACTTCGTCTTCATCGTCGAACAGAACCGCGACGCCCAGATGCGGACGCTGATCGTCAACGAACTCGGCATCGACCCCGCGCGCCTGGTGCCCGTCCTCCACTATGACGGCACGCCCGTGACCGCCCGCTTCATCGCCCGCGCCATCGGCGACCACCTCGCCGCGCTCAAGGTCACGCCGATGCGGCGGCAGGCGTCATGAGGGATCGTCGGGCCCCCTCTCCCATGGGGAGAGGATACCGCAGCACGGCCGCTTGCGGCCGATGCGGAGGTTGGTGAGGGGCGGACCGTGCCGGAAGGACTCGCCCCTCACCAAGCTCGACCAGGCCCCGCTCCGCGGGGCGGGTCTCGCTATCCTCTCCCCTTGGGAGAGGGGGCGGGCCTTCTGTTTGGGCAGAGAACGCCGACCAAAGATGGCAGCACCACGCCCCTCTGTCTCCCATGGGGAGAGGGAGGGGTTCCTGCATCAGCGGCTGGAGGCTGCCCGGAGCAGCAGCGTCGCGGCGATGTCGTCAACGACACCATCGGTGTTCGACAGCACTTCCTCGTTCCAGAAGCGGAGCACCAAGTACCCAGCACCGCTGATGATCTGCGTCCGGCGGCGATCCTTTTCCGCAGCCGCTACATGCTGTCCACCGTCCAGCTCGACAATCAGCTTCGCCTCGACACATGCGAAGTCGGCGATGAATCCCTCGATCGGCATCTGGCGGCGAAACTTGAAGCCATACACCTGCCGTCCCCGCAGCCGCGACCACAGTCGGCCCTCGGCGTCGGTCATCCCCTTTCGCAAATGGCAGGCAAAGGCGGTGCGGGACATCGCGGCATCGTATCCCAAGACGGGCCACAGCCATGACCTACATCGCCAAGCCGAAGCTCCATCACCCCAACCTGCCGAGGAACGACCTCGGCTACACCCGGCGCGACTATGAGGGACCGGTGTCGACGCTCTGCGCCGGCTGCGGCCACGACTCGATCTCGGCGGCGATCGTCCAGGCCTGCTTCGAGCTCGACCTGCCGCCGCACCGGATCGCCAAGATGTCCGGCATCGGCTGCTCGTCGAAGACGCCGACCTACTTCCTCGGCCAGAGCCACGGCTTCAACAGCGTCCACGGCCGCATGCCGTCGGTGGCGACGGGCGCCAACCTCGCCAACCGCGAGCTCGTCTATCTCGGCGTTTCCGGCGACGGCGACTCGGCGTCGATCGGGCTCGGCCAGTTCGCCCATTGCCTCCGGCGCGGCGTCAACATGGTCTACATCGTCGAGAACAACGGTGTTTACGGCCTCACCAAGGGCCAGTTCTCGGCCACCGCCGATGCCGGCTCGACCTCGAAGAAGGGCGTCGGCAACGCCGACCAGCCGATCGACCTGGTCTCGATGGCGGTGCTGCTGGGCGCGACCTTCGTCGCCCGCGGCTTCTCCGGCGACAAGGGCCAGCTCGTGCCCCTAATCAAGGCCGCGATCCGCCACCGCGGCGCCGCCTTCCTCGACGTCATCAGCCCGTGCGTCGCCTTCAACAACCACCCGGGCTCGACCAAGAGCTTCGACTATGTCCGCGAGCACAACGAGGCGGTGAACGCCGTCGACTGGATCGAGGGCCGCGACGAGATCGTCACCGACTACGAGCCCGGCACGGTGAGCGACGTGACCCAACACGACGGCACGACCATCCGGCTCCGGAAGCTCGACGCCGACTACGACCCGACCGACAAGCTCGCCGCCATGGCCCACATCGCCGAACGGCAGGCGGCCGGCGAGGTGATCACCGGCCTCCTCTATCTCGACGGCGGTGCCGGCGACCTCCACGAGCGGATGAAGACGGTCGACGCCCCGCTCAACCGGCTCAGCGACGCCGAGCTCTGCCCCGGCCCCGGGCCGCTTGCAGCGATCAACGCAAGGCTGCGGTAGCTGCGCTTGCATTTGGTCCGGCGCCGCGCGATGGAGGCGCCATGATCATCGTCACCGGCGGCGCCGGCTTCATCGGCTCGAACCTCGTCCACGCGCTGAACGCGCGCGGTCGCGACGACATCGTTATCGTCGACGACCTCACCGACGGCCACAAGTTCGCGAACCTCGCCGGCGCCCGCTTCGCCGACTATCTCGACCGCACCGAGTTCCGCCGGGCGGTGGGCGCCGATGCCGACTTCGGGCCGGTTACCGCCGTCCTCCACCAGGGCGCCTGCTCGGTCACGACCGAGTGGAACGGGCAGTACATGCTCGACAACAACTTCACCGTCTCGAAGGAGCTGTTCGCCTGGTGCCGGCGGCGCGCCCTGCCCTTCGTCTACGCCTCGTCGGCCGCCGTCTACGGCGCCGGCACCGACTTCCGCGAGGACGCGGCCGACCTGCGCCCGCTCAACGTCTACGGCTGGTCGAAGCTCGTCTTCGACCGCTGGGTGGCGCGCCAGGAACCGGCCGACGGCCGCGTCGTCGGGCTGCGCTACTTCAACGTCTACGGGCCGCGCGAGGCCCACAAGGGGCGGATGGCGAGCGTCGTCCACCATTTCGACCAGCAGCTCCGCACCGGCGGCGAGGTGCGCCTCTTCGCCGCCTCGCACGGCGTCGGCGACGGCGGCCACCGCCGCGACTTCGTCCATGTCGACGACATCGCCGCGGTCAACCTCTGGGCGATGGAGAGCCCGACCGCGCGGGGCGTCTACAATGTCGGCACCGGCGCGAGCCGCACCTTCAACGACCTCGCCCGCGCCGTGATCGCCGAGCGCGGCCACGGCACCATCGCCTACATCCCGATGCCGCCCGACCTCGCCGGCGCCTACCAGGCCTTCACCGAGGCCGACATCGCCCGGCTCCGGGCCGACGGCTACGCGGCCCCGTTCCTCACGATCGAGGACGGCGTCAGGCGGACGCTCGCCGCCCTCTGAGAGCCCGGCGCTACGCCGCCTCGCCGTCCGCGGC
>JAEZEN010000545.1 GCA_023433185.1 Pseudomonadota bacterium
GCCGCGCTTGGGCCGCGTTCGGGTTCCGGGCAGGGTGGGCGCCGACCGACTTCGGCTCGGCGACGTCGAGGACGATCCCCCACTCCACCGGCGCCTCGCCCGCGACCAGGGGCGTCACCCCGAAATATTTCGACGCGAGCACTTCGAGGTTGTGCAGCGCGCGCGGCACGACCGTGCCGATGATCACCGCCTCGACGTCGGTCTTGGCGTAGCCCTCAAGCGCCAGCAGCTGATGCAGCCAGACGGCATATTGGTCCGCCGTCCGGCGCGGATCGGTCGCGATCCGCCAGCGCGCGCGGATCGCCCCGTCCTCGACGAGGGCGAAGACGAGGTTGGTGTTCCCGGCATCGACGGCGAGCAGCATGAGCGGGTCCTAGCCCCGCGCGCGCGCCTTGGCGAGGGCCAAGCGCTCAGAGCAGGAAGACGTCGCCGGCATGGACGATGCGGATCGCGCCGTCGGCGAGGCGGAGGCGAAGCGCGCCGGTCTCGTCGAGGCCGTCGAACGTCCCCTCGGTGCCGCCGCTGGAGAGCGGGGTACCGACCGGATGGGCCGCCTCGAGCCATGCGGCGCGGACCGGCGCGAGCCCCGCCGTGCGCCAGCGCTCCAGCCAGTCCTCGAAACAGGCGGCGAGACGGCGGAGCAAGGCGTCAGGGGTCACCCGCGCGCCGAGGCTCGCGGCGGGGCGGTCGAGGTCCTCGGGATGATGGGCGAGATTGACCCCGAAGCCGATCACCACCGCATCGCCCTGCCGCTCGAGCAGGATGCCGGCGAGCTTGGCGCGGTTGATGATGATGTCGTTCGGCCACTTGATCCGCGCCCGCTTCGTATGGAGCGAGACCGCCTCGTGCAGCGCGACCGCGGCGACCAGGGCGAGGCTCGGCGGCGGCGGATGCTTGGGGTCGACGCGGACCAGAGTGGAGGCGTGGAGGTTGCCCGGCGGCGACTGCCAGGCCCGGCCCTGCCGGCCCTTGCCGCCGGTCTGTCGCTCGGCGCGGAGCCACAGGCCTTCCGGCGCCCCGTCCCGCGCGAGCGCGGCGACGTCGTCATTGGTCGAGCCCGTCTCGGCAACGGTCCGGATAGCAGCCACGAGGCCGTCTATACCGGAGAAAGCGATCTAGAATAGGGCCTGCGCCGCGATGTTCGCCGCATCGCCGAGCGGCTGGATCGTCAGATAGCCGAGCGGCGAGACGAGCAGGGCCGAGACGAAGATGAGCGCGGTGCCGACCGGCTCCTTCGTCGCGGCATAGGCCGGTGCAGGAGAGTCGAAATACATCTTCTTGACGATCATGATGTAGTAGAAGGCGCTGATCACCGAGGTCGCAATCGCGACCGCCGCCAGCCACGTCAGGTCCGCCTGCACCGCGGCGTTGAACACCAGGAATTTCGGCCAGAAGCCGAACAGGCCCGGAATGCCGGCGAGGCTGAACATGAACATCGCCATGGCGAGCGCGAGCATCGGGCGGCTCTGCGACAGGCCGGAGAGCGATTCGATCGTCTCGACCGGCTGACCATCCGCATCGCGCATGCGGAGCACGACGAGGAAGCTGCCGATCGTCATGACCAGATAGACGGTCATGTAGACGAGCACCGAGGATACGCCCGCCACGCCCGAGGCGGCAAGGCCGACCAAAGCGAAGCCCACATTGTTGATCGAGGAATAAGCGAGCAGGCGCTTGATGTTGCGCTGGCCGATCGCCGCGACGCCGCCGAGGATGGTGGAGGCCAGGGCCGCGAAGATCACGATCTGGCGCCACTGCTCCGTCGCGGGGCCCATCGCCTCGACCGAGACGCGGACCAGCAGCACCATGGCGGCGACCTTGGGCGCCGAGGCGAAGAAGGCGGTGACCGGCGTCGGCGCGCCCTCGTAGACGTCCGGCGTCCACATGTGGAACGGCACCGCGCTGATCTTGAAGGCGAGGCCCGCGAGGACAAAGACGATACCGAACAACTCACCGGTCGAGACGCCGTCGCCGAGCCGCGCCGCGACGCCCTCGAACAGGGTCGTGCCGGTGAAGCCGTAGAGCAAAGAGATGCCGTAGAGCAGGATGCCGCTGGCGAGTGCCCCCAGCACGAAATATTTGAGGCCGGCCTCGGCCGAGCGCGTGTCGCTGCGCTGGAAGCTGGCGAGCACGTAGGCGGCGAGGCTCTGCAGCTCGAGCCCGACATAGAGGGTGAGCAGGTCGGCGGCCGAGACCATCATCCCCATGCCGATCGCGGAGAAGAGGATCAGCACCGGATATTCGGCGCGATAGTCGCGGTCGCGCCCGAACCAGCTCATCGCCATCAGCATGGCGACGCCGGCGCCGGCATAGATGATCAGCTTGGCGAAGGCGGCGAAGCTGTCGGCGACGAACAGACCGCCGAAGGCGGTGCCGGTCGCCGAGCCGGGGAGCACGCCCGGAATGAGCGCCCCCGCGGCAATCAGCAGCAGCACCCCGAGCCAGGTGATCGCCCGGCCGGCGCGGTCGCCCCCCCAGGCCGCGACCAGCATCAGCACCAGCGCGCCGATGCAGAGGACCTCCTCGGGGAGGATCAGGATGAAACTCTCGTACATCAGTGATGCCCCTCCCCGCCCGCGGCGCCCGGCGCGGGGGCGGCATGGCCTTCCC
>JAEZEN010000574.1 GCA_023433185.1 Pseudomonadota bacterium
CCGCCACGGGCCCGTTGTGGTCGGCCGAGGCGAAGCCCGGCCGGCCGGCGCCGTCGAGCGGCGGCAGGTCGAAGTCCGGGGCGGGCTTGCCGACCAGGGCGGAGGGCACCGCTTCGAGGTTGCCGGCCGACTCGAGCCGGATGAGGAACACAGCCGCGAGCGCGACGAAGATCGCGAGGGGTATGAGGAAGACGAGCCGCGGTCGGCGCGGCGGGGGCGGTGTCGCGGTGTCGGTCATGGCGTGTTCGCTCCGCTCGAGCGGCGACGGATGCCGCGGGCCTCGAGATCGGCGATGCGCCGGCGCTGGGCCCGCCCGTCGAGCACGATCCAGGCGACCAGCGCGGCGAGCACCAGCACCGTCACCGCATAGGCGGCGAGAATGAACCCGCCATGGGCGCCCGCCTCGATCATCCGGCGGCGGCGACGATCTGCATGGCGCGGACCCGGCGCCGGAGGATCTCGTTCCGCATCGCCATGACGAGCAGCACGGCGAAGAGGAGCGTCAGTCCGATCGCCATGATCAGGAGCGGCCAGAGCAGCGACGGATGAATCGTGGGTCCGTCGAGGCGGAAAACGCTGGCGGGCTGGTGGAGCGTGTTCCACCAGTCGACCGAGAACTTGATGATCGGCAGGTTGATCGCCCCGACCAGCGTCAGGATCGCCGCCGCGCGGCCCGCCTTGCCCGGATCCTCGACCGCCTGCCACAGGGCGATGAGCCCGAGATAGAGGAGGAACAGGATCAGGACCGAGGTGAGCCGCGCATCCCACACCCAGTATGTCCCCCAGGTCGGCTTGCCCCACAGCGAGCCGGTGACGAGAGCGAGGAAGGTGAAGGCGGCCCCCAGCGGGGCGGCGCTCTTCTGGAGAACGTCGGCGAGGGGATGGCGCCAGACGAGGGTCCCGAGCGCGGCCACCGCCATCGTCCCGTAGCAGGCCATCGCGAGCCAGGCGAACGGCACGTGGATGAACATGATGCGCACCGTCTCGCCCTGCTGATAGTCGGCCGGCGCGACGAAGAACGCGAGATAGAGGCCGAAGCCCACGACCAGCGCCGTCAGCCCCCACAGCCACGGCAGGAGGCGGCCCGAGAAGGCCAGGAAACGCGTCGGATTGGCGAGATCGATGGCCGACATGGCCCTTCTATTAAGGGTCCGCCTGCCCCCGGGCAATGGCGGGCGGCGATGGCGCGTCGCCGCATGCCCGATGGCGGCCTGCCTTTTTCCCGGCTAGTTTCCGTGGCGTTCTCCGGCCGTCACCAGCCATCAGGACGATTCTCCCGAACCCTCGAGCTGGCCTGCGCAGCAGGCATCCCTTCGACCTGCGACGTTCCTCCGCCAGCCAACCCGAACGGGCCACCGGCAACCCGCGGACGCACCCACCCGCTCGCACGTCTTCCCCAAGAACCGGATTCAGGCCAATGATCAGAACCGCCCTCGCCGCAACGTTTCTCGCCGCCTCGATGACCTTCGCCCTTGCCGCCACCGACGACGAGCTCCGCGACCAGATCGCCGGCTCCTGGGGCCAGGACGCGTCCTGCTCGAGCGGTTCGCTGACCTTCCGGGAAGACGGCACTTTCGGCTTCACGCGCCCCGGTGCCGAGCCGATCAGCGGTACCTGGAGCATCACCGACGGCATCCTGAAGGGCACCCGCGACGGTGGCGACGCCCAGCCGGACGCCACCGTCAGCTTCGCCGACGGCACGATGAGCATGACCGAAGCCGGCGATCCGCAACGCACGGCGGTCTTCGAGCGCTGCCAGGATTGAGCCTGCGCATCCACGGAACGGCATCGCCCGCGCGTCAACGCAACACAAGGACCGCCCATGATCAGGACCGTTGTCGCCACGCTCGCCTTGGCCGCGTCAGCGTCACTCGCCCTCGCCGCGACCGATGAGGAACTGAGGCAGCAGATCCTGGGTTCCTGGGGTCAGGACGCCGACTGCGCCGACGGGGCGCTCACCTTCGGTGCCGACGGCACCTACACGATCGTCCGCACCGACGACGACCCCGAGAGCGGCACCTGGTCGATCGCGGGAGGCGTCATCACCGCGACCGACCAGCGTGACTCCACGGTCACCATCGAGGGCGACAAGCTCATGCTCGGCGACCCCGCCGGCGGCCCGCGCAACGAGACCTTCAACCGCTGCCCGGACTGAACGGCGTCCGCGCGCCGGGGTCGCTCTACTCGAGGCTCACCCGGAGCGCGGCGGCGCCGGCCACCGCCGCGACCACGGCGCTGACCAGGCTCAGCGCGCAGAGGATGAGGAACGGCGGCAGGAAGGGTGCCGGCTCCGTCACCGAGGCCACGGCCGCGCTGACCCCGAAGATCAGGACGGGGATGGTGAACGGCAGCACCAGGACGGCAATCAGGATGCCGCCGCGCCCGAAGGCCGTGGCGAGCGCGGCACCGACGGCGCCGAGGAGCGTGAGCGCCGGCGTGCCGACGAGAAGCGTCAGCGTCGTCGCCCCGAGCGCCAGCGGCTCGAGCCCGAGGAGGAGGCCGAGGAACGGCGCGGCGACCGTCAGCGGCAGGCCGGTGGCGAGCCAGTGCCCCGCCGCCTTGGCGAGAACGACGAGTTCCATCGGCACGCCCGAGAGGAACACGAGGTCGAGGCTGCCGTCGTCGCGGTCGTCCAGAAACAGGCGGTCGAGGCCGAGGAGCGTCGCCAGCAGCGCGCCGATCCAGAGCATCGCCGGCCCGATGCGCGACAGGAGATTGAGGTCGGGCCCGACGGCGAAGGGCACGATGGTCACCACGGCGAGGAAGAAGACGAGGCCGACCAGCGCACCGCCGCCGCCGCGATACTGGAGGCGGGCGGTCTGCCCGGCGATGGCGGCCAGCGCGCCGATCATGCGTCGGGGCCGAGGCGCAGGGTCGCGGCCGGCGCGACCGGCAGCGCCCGATGGGTCGCGGCC
>JAEZEN010000618.1 GCA_023433185.1 Pseudomonadota bacterium
GCCTCGTCCTCCTCGCCGACGGGCGGCTCGTCCAGCGGCTCGCGACCGGGCGGCATGCGCTGGCCGGGCAGGCCCGGGAACGCGCCGCGACCGGCGGCGGTGACGAAGCGCGGGCCCTGCTCCTTGAGGATGCGCTGCACGCCGCGGATCGTGTAGCCTTCGCTGTAGAGGAAGAAGCGGATGCCCCTCAGCAGGTCGACATCGTCGGGTCGATAGTAGCGGCGCCCGCCGCCGCGCTTGAGCGGCTTGATCTGGTTGAAGCGGGTCTCCCAGAAGCGCAGGACGTGCTGCGGCAGATCGAGGTCTTCCGCGACTTCGCTGATGGTGCGGAATGCGTCAGGACTCTTCGCGACCATTCTGACCCGGGGCTCGAAGGCGCCTCACGGCCCTCATTCTTCCGACGGCGGCGGTGTTTCCAGTTTCAAGAGCGCGTCGTTGATCTTCTGCTTGAGCACGTTGCTCGGCTTGAACACCATCACGCGCCGGGGCGAGATCGGCACTTCCTCGCCGGTCTTGGGATTGCGGCCGATGCGCTCGCTCTTGCTGCGCACCAGGAACGAGCCGAAGGAGGAGAGCTTCACCGGCTCGCCGCGCTCGACCGAGGCGCAGATCTCCTCGATCACGAGTTCCACCAGTTGGGCGGACTCCGTTCGCGAGAGTCCGACCGACCTGTACACCGCCTCGCCGAGGTCGGCCCGCGTCACCGTCTTGCCGCCCATTGACCTCTATCGCCCCGACCGGAGGTGCTGCACCTGGAAATCTCGCCAATCAATCCAATGCCATAGCGTATTGCTCCGCATCTGGCGAATCAATCGCCAAAGCCGATTCGCCGCGCCCTGTTCGCGCTACCAGCGGAGCAGGAGTGCCCCCCAGGTAAAGCCGCCGCCGAGCGACTCGAGGAGGAGGAGATCGCCCCGTTTGATCCTGCCGTCGCGGCAGGCCTCCCAGAGCGCGAGCGGAATCGAGGCCGCCGACGTATTGCCGTGGCGGTCGACGGTCCGGATCACCTTCTCGATCGGGATGCCGAGCTTCCGTGCGGTCGCGTCGATGATGCGGACATTGGCCTGATGGGGCACGAACCAGTCGATGTCGGCGGCGGTGAAGCCGGTCGCGGCGAAGACCTCGTCGATCACGTCCGAGACCATGCCGACGGCGTACTTGAAGACCTCGCGTCCCTCCATGCGGAGATGGCCCACGGTACCGGTCGCCGAGGGGCCACCGTCGACGAAGAGCATCTCCTGATAGTTCCCGTCGGAGCGCAGATGCGCCGCGAGCACGCCGCGGTCGCTGCGCCAGCCCGGCTGCGATTCGGCCGAGAGCACCACCGCTCCGGCGCCGTCGCCGAACAGAACGCAGGTGCCGCGGTCGGTCCAGTCGAGGATGCGCGAGAAGGTCTCGGCGCCGATGACGAGCGCGCGCTTCGACTGGCCGGCGCGGATCATGGCGTCGGCCGAGGTGAGGGCGAAGAGGAATCCGGAACACACCGCCTGAACGTCGAAGGCGACGCCGTGCTTCATGCCGAGCTTCCGCTGGACCGCGACCGCCGCCGCCGGGAAGGTGTGGTCGGGCGTCGCGGTCGCGAGCACGATCATGTCGATGTCCGACGGCGCCAGCCCCGCATCGTCGAGCGCGGCCCTCGCCGCCTCATAGCCGAGATCGGACGTGAACTCGCCATCGGCGGCGATGTGGCGCTCACGGATGCCGGTCCTCTGCCGGATCCATTCGTCGGAGGTCTCCACCATCCGCGAGAGGTCCTCGTTGGTGAGGATCTTCTCGGGGAGGTAGCCGCCCGCCCCGAGGATGACGGATCGCGTCGTGCTCACAGCGCCTCCGCCGTCACGGGCTGGCGCTCGGACGGGCGATGCGCGCGATAATATTCCGTGACGTCCTGGTTGATGGTTTCGAGAAGCCGGTTGCGGGCCATGCTGTATCCGAGTTCGACGGCGGTCGCGAAACCATCGGGGTCGGTGCCGCCGTGGCTCTTGATGACGATGCCGGTGAGGCCGAGGAAGACGCCGCCATTGCCGCGGCGGGGGTCCATCTTGTCGCGCAGGCGCTGGAAGGCATCGCGGGCGAGGAAGTAGCCGACGCGCGCGAGGAAGGTGCGGTTCATGGCCGAGCGAAGATAGCCGGCGATCTGCTTGGCGGTGCCTTCGGCGGTCTTCAGCGCGATTTTGCCGGAGAAGCCCTCCGTGACCACCACGTCGACCGTACCCTTGCCGATGTCGTCGCCCTCGACGAAGCCATAGTAGTCGAGGTTGGGAAGGTCGGCCTCCTTCAGCATATGCCCCGCCTCGCGAACCGGCTCGAGCCCCTTCAACTCCTCCACGCCGATATTGAGAAGCCCGACGGTCGGCCTCGGGATGTCGAAGAGCGCCCGGGCCATGGCGCTGCCCATCACGGCGAAGTCGAAGAGCTGCTGGGCGTCGGCGCCGATCGTCGCACCGCAGTCGAGCACGACGCTCTCGCCGCGCAGCGTCGGCCAGAGGGCGGCGATCGCCGGGCGGTCGATCTCGGCCGTCGTCTTGAGGCAGAAGCGCGCCATCGCCATCAGCGCGCCGGTATTGCCCGCCGATACGGCGAAGTCGGCCTCGCCCTTCTTCACCGCCTCGATCGTGCGCCACATGCTCGAGCGCCGCCGCCCGTGACGGAGGGCCTGGCTCGGCTTCGCATCCATGGCGACGGTGTAGTCGCAATGCTCGAAGGTGGAGACGGCGGCGACCGCAGGAAAGCGGGCGAGGACGGGCTCGACTGCCGCCTGATCGCCGTAGATCCGGAACCGGAGGTCCGGACGCCGCACGAGGGCCTTGGCCGCCCCGGGGATCACGAGGTCGACGCCCTCGTCGCCGCCCATCGCGTCAAGGGACACGGTGATGTTTGTCGCCATTCACACCACGCAACATGAAAGGCGCCGACCATGGGCCGGCGGCCGAAAGAACTGCGACCATAGCCGCTTCGAAACGCACAACAAGGGCTCCGACGACATCGCGAGGCTCAGGACCTCGGGGTCTTGAGGGCCGCAAGCGCCGCGAAGGGCGACTCGGGCCTGTCCCCCGACGGTGCCACGTCCGCGGGGAGGGCGGCCCCGGGTGCCCGGGGATAGGGATCCAGGGCGAGGCTGAACTGTTCGAGCAGGACCGCGCCGAGGTCGATCGTGGTGCCCTCGAGGAGGTCCGGCTGGTCGGAGTCCGGGTCGACCAGAACCTCGGCGCCGGGCCGTGGCGCGGGAGATGCGGCGTCGGAGCCGGCCATGGCGAAGGACATGCGGAAGGCATGGTCGATCTTCTGCGGCACGGGCTCGAGGCTCACCACGCAGGTCTGGACCACGTCGCTGTGCAGCCGCCCGTCGAGGGAAATGAGGCCGCCGCCCAGACGGCGGAGGTCGACGTCGGCCGCAAACCTCCCGACCGCGACCAGGCCGTTCTCGGCGGCGATCGCGGCGCACTCCGCCTCGGTCGCGACGATCCGCTCCGTGCGGCCGCCCTCGCCGATGGCGCCGACCTCGATCGGGCGCGAGAAGGGGAAGTCCTGCTTCACGTCTGGTTCTCCGTGGCCAGCGGCCCGCCGGGCGCCGGCCAGTCCATGCTGCCCGCGATCACGCGGTCGAGCGGGGTTGCGGCGAGGCGGCGGTTCGCCTGCGTCATATAGTCGGCAAGGGACCGCGCCGCCACCGCCGACTCATCGCCATAGACCGTGCGGCCGAGGACGCCGGCAAGTGCCGCCCCGTCGCCCGCCGCGATCGCGGTGTCGTAGGCCGAGGCACGTCCGTAGTAGGCCTCGGCAAGCTTGCGCATGCGCTTGCCGACCGAAGTGTCCTTTACCCCGAGGGCGCGAAGGGCATCGTCCATCTCGCGGCAGAACACGTCGAAGGTAGCCTGGCCGACGACTTTGGTCTCGTCCCCGCCCTGCCACACGCGCCGCAGCACCAGGGCGAGATGGGCGACAACCATCTCGAATCGGCCCTCCACCGTATCGGGAACGCCCAGTTCGGTGTACAGGGCCGGGTTTCGCGCCTGCGCCACGATCGCGCCGTAAAGGGCGGATGAAATGTCGTCTTCGGGGCGTGCGCGGCGAAAGCTGGCGAACATGGTCGGGCGGGCGTTCCTCGATCGGGCGGCTTCTCTTGCAGGCCGAGGTAGCGCACGCTAGGGGAAATGCCAAGATGGGCAACGGTTTGAGTATGATTCGCGTGAGCGCAAGACGACCCCGCGCCGCCCTGGCGGCGGTGATTCTGTCGATCGGCGCTGCCGGCTGCATCAGCACGGAGTCGCAGCACGGCTACCTCGTGCCCGAATACGCGATCGAGCAGGTGCCGGTGGGTTCGAGCAAGGACCAGGTCCTGATCGCGCTCGGCTCGCCGTCCACGACGGAGAATTTCGGCGGCGAGGCGTTCTACTACATCAGCCAGACCCGCAGGCAGGCCGCGGCCTTCATGCCGGACAAGGTGGTGAGCCAGCGCGTCCTCGCCGTCTATTTCGACAAGGACGACCGGGTCACCCGCATTGCCGATTACGGTCTCAAGGACGGCAAGGCCTTCGATTTCGTCAGCCGCACGACGCCCACCGCAGGCAAGGACGAGATCTTCATG
>JAEZEN010000001.1 GCA_023433185.1 Pseudomonadota bacterium
GTCCTTGTTCGGCTGGACCAGGTAGAACTCGATCTCCGGCGCGACCACCGGCGACCAGCCCCGGTTCTCGTAGAGCTGGACGATGCGGCGCAGCACCTGGCGCGGCGCGATCTCCACCGGCCGGCCGTCGCCGTGATAGGCATCGTGGATCACCTGAGCCGTGGGGTCGGACTCCCACGGCACGATGGCGAGCGTCGAGAAGTCCGGCTCGAGATGCATGTCGCGGTCGGCGCGGTCATAGGTGAACTGGTCGTCGTCCTCGGGCCAGTCGCCGGCGATGGTCTGGGTGAAGATCGAGCTGGGCATCGACATGACCGGCGCGTCGAGGAACTTCTGCACCGGCATCATCTTGCCGCGCGCGACGCCGGCCTGGTCGGGCACGACGCACTCGATGTCCTCGATCTTGCGGCCGGCGAGCCACGCCCGTGCCTCCTCGAGCGAGGTCACGCCGCGCGCCTTCTCGGGCGCCTTGGCCTGTGTCTTCTTCCGCTTCACGGTTCTGTCGCTCTTCGGTTTCCCCCGGATTCCCGCTGCATGCGGGCATGGCCGGCTCCCGCCGCCAGTCTCGCGCAGTTCCGGGGTGTTCGGCAACGCCTTCCCCGCCGGTGCCTCAGGACAGGCGCGCGATGGCGATGCCCGCCTCCCCGGCGACCGCGTAGAGCAGGTACGCCTTCTTCTTCCGAACGAAGATCGCGGGATCACGGAGCTGGTTGAGGAATCCCTTTGCCGGACCTTCGAGCGAGGGCGCAAGCGGCAGCTCCGCCCCCTCCCACGGCATTTCCGGCGCGAGGATCACCCGCTCGTCCCGCATCCGCCAGTCGTTCCAGTCGGGCGTGAGGTCGATGATGCCGCGCCAGATGCGTTCGGGCGTGTCGCCGCGCCGGGTGTAGTAGACGTGGAGCGCACCGCCGACATCATGGAGGGCCAGATGACGGAGGGTGATCGGGTGCGCCGCGGTGACGTCGGCAAAGATGAAGCGGAGCGGCCGCTCGCGCCGGATGAAGCCGGTCAGGCCGTCCGGCGAACGATGGACATACCCCGCCTGGTCGATGCCGAGCCAGCCCTCGGCATTTCGGATCATCCGGAGATAGGGTCCGGCGAGAACGTCGCGCCGCGCCCGGAAGGCGAGTCCGTCGCGGGACACCGCCACGAAGGAGCGCTGCCCGCCGCCGGCCTCCTTGGGGATCGGGCCGTGGAAGTACATCAGCACCCGCCGTCGCGCGGCGTCGACATGGACGTCGGGCGAAGCGATGTGCCCACGGCAGGCGCGCGCATCGGCGAGCCGCAGCGTACCGGGCTCGTGGACCGTCCACGGGCCCGCGAGGCGATCGGCATAGGCGAGGCGGATATAGTTGCCCCGGTGGTCGGCGAAGTAGAGGTAGTATCTGCCCAGCCGGCCGGGCAGCCAGGATGGGGTGCGGATCAGCGACGGGCCGTTGATGTTGTGGCCGTCGGTGCCGGGCAGCATCTCGGGCCGGATGATCGGGTTCCGCGGCAGGCGCGCGACGCGCGGGGCCGTCAGTTCGCGACGCACGGCGCGCCACGGCCGACGCCGGGCGATCTCGGGCAGCCACGGCCGGTAGCGGAGCGGCAGCGTGTAGCCGAACTCCTGGCAGAAGCCGGCGATCGCCTGCAGGAACGGCACGTCGAAGGTGTCGAGATAGTCGCGCAGCGCCGGCTCGCGCCGCCACTTCTCGACCGAGGTCGTGCGGATTTCCACTCCGGCGGCATTGTCGCTGAAGCGGCGCCCGATCTCGAGGCCGAGTTCCGCGGCGAGCCGCGCCTGGACGGCGTCGGGTCCGCTGACAAGGTCCTCGTAGCGTACCACCGAGATGCGCCGGCCCGGCTGGAGCGCGCGGAGCAGGCGGTAGCCCGCATACTCGGCACGCCAGCGCGGGCCGCTCACGTGATAGGGGCGCAGCGGGGTGTCGGGATGGGCGCTGGTCAGGACATCGAAGGGGTGGCGCACCGCGTAGACCAAGGCGATGTCGGCGGCGAGCAGAGGCAGCGTCAAGTGGCTCTTGTGGATGCGCTTGATGACGACATGCTTCTCGGGTCGCTCGAGCGTCTCGAATTGGCTCTCGGGCGCCTCCTCGTCATAGGTGAAGCCGCCGAGCGTGTAGGTGTCGGCGAAGGTGCCCATCAGTCCCCGCAGCAGCGAGGTGCCGCTCCGCGCGCAGCCGGCGATGAAGATCTTCACGCCGCGCCCCTTCCCGTGGCAGCCGGGGCCTGAAACATGGTCTTGACGGGTGCTTCCGCCAACGCCGACAATTGCCTTTCGTCCGGGCTGGCAGTGATCGCGAGAAGGTTGAAAATGACTGATCCCCTTATCCGTGCCGCGTTGCTCGCCGGTGCCCTGGTCGCCGGTGCGGCCGGCGCCGCCGCCCAGGAGCGCGTCGTCAACGTCTATAACTGGTCCGACTACATCGACGAAGAGGTGCTGAGGCAATTCACCGAGGAGACCGGCATCCGGGTCGTCTACGACGTCTACGACAGCAACGAGATCGTCGAGACCAAGCTGTTCGCCGGCGGCTCGGGCTACGATATCGTGGTGCCGTCGGATTCCAACATGGCGCGACAGATCAGGGCCGGCGTGCTGCTGCCGCTCGACAAGTCGAAGCTGCCCAATCTCACGCACATGTGGCCCTTCGTCACCGACAAGCTCGCCGCCTACGATCCGGGCAACGCCTACGCCGTGAACTACATGTGGGGCACCACCGGCATCGGCATCAACGTCGCCATGATCGAGGAGCGCCTCGGCGAAGAGGCCGACCTCGAGACCTGGGCAACGCTCTTCGATCCCGAGAACGCCGCCAGGCTCGCCGACTGCGGCATCCACATCATGGACGCGCCGGAGGACGTGCTGCAGAGCGTGCTCGCCTTCCAGGGCAAGGATCCGGACTCGAAGGATGCGGCGGACATCGAGGCCGCCGGCGAGGTGCTGAAGGCGATCCGCCCCCACATCCAGAAGTTCCATTCCTCCGAGTACATCAACGCGCTCGCCAACGGCGATATCTGCATGGCGATGGGCTACTCGGGCGACATCCTCCAGGCCCGCGACCGGGCGGCCGAGGCCGGCAACGGCGTCGAGATCGAGTACCTGATCCCGCGCGAGGGCGCGCTGATGTGGTTCGATTCGATGGTCATCCCCAACGATGCGCCGCATCCCGAGGCGGCCCACGCGTTCATCGACTTCATGATGCGTCCTGAAATCGCTGCCGCGAACTCGAACTACGTCTACTATGCTAATGGCAACCTTGATTCCCAGCCGCTGCTCAACGAGGACGTCATCGCGGACGAGGCGATCTATCCGAGCCAGGAGACGCTCGATCGCCTGTTCACCTCGACGGCCTACGACCCCCGCTCGCAGCGGGCGCTGACGAACATGTGGAGGGATGTGAAGGCCGGCCAGTAGCGGACCAGTCGCCGGAGGGACGGGAACAGGCATGGCGCAGCAGGCCCTGGGGCCGATCCGGCGGAAGTTCTCCCCCTGGGAGGACCCCGACGCCGAACCCTTCATCATGTTCGACCACGTCACCCGGCGCTTCGGCGATTTCGTCGCGGTCAACGACCTCTCGCTCGCCATCTACGAGCGCGAGTTCTTCGCCCTCCTCGGCCCCTCGGGCTGCGGGAAGACGACGCTGATGCGCATGATCGCCGGCTTCGAGCAGCCGACCTCGGGCAAGGTCTATCTCGACGGGCAGGACCTCGCTGGCGTGCCGCCCTACCGGCGGCCGACGAACATGATGTTCCAGTCCTATGCGCTCTTCCCGCACATGACCGTCGAGGCCAATATCGGCTTCGGCCTCCGCCAGGAGGGGATGCCGCGGGCCGAGATCGCCCGCCGCGTCGAGGAGATGCTGGCGCTGGTCAAGCTCGGCCCCTTCGCGCGGCGGAAGCCCCACCAGCTCTCCGGCGGCCAGCGCCAGCGCGTGGCGCTCGCCCGCTCGCTCGCCAAGAGCCCCAAGGTCCTGCTCCTCGACGAGCCGCTCGCCGCCCTCGACAAGAAGCTCCGCGAGGAGACCCAGTTCGAGCTCATCGACCTCCAGCAGCGGCTCGGGCTGACCTTCGTCATCGTCACCCACGACCAGGAGGAGGCGATGACCGTCGCCGACCGGATCGCGGTGATGGACCAGGGCCGCATCGTCCAGGTGGCGACGCCGGCCGAGATCTACGAGCAGCCCAATTCGCGCTACGTCGCCGGCTTCATCGGCGATGTGAACCTGATCGAGGGGCGCGTCGTCTCGACCTTCGACCGCACCGTCCGGCTCGAAAGCGCCGGCACCGGCGCCGTCGTCGAGGTCGACCAGGACCTCGAGGCCGAGAAGGGCGCCTCGGCGTGGCTCGCCATCCGGCCGGAGAAGGTGGCGATCTCGCTCGAACCGCCGCTCGAGGGGGCGGTCAACACGGTCGCCGGTGAGGTCTGGGACATCGGCTATCTCGGCGACGTATCGATCTACCACGTCCGCCTGCCGACCGGCGCGACCCTCAAGGCCACGGTCACCAACCGCACCCGCCTCGTCGAGCGCCCCATCACCTGGGACGACCGGGTGTGGCTCTCCTGGCCCCGCGACGGCGGGGTGGTGCTGACGCGGTAAGGGGAGTGCGACGGTCGGGTCTATCCGGCCGCGCCGACATTCCAGCTGCCAACGCCAGCAAGCGTCGGGCGAATTGGCCCAGCGCATCCGCCGTCGCTCCTCGCGCCCTCGGCATGAGGCGGTCGGGTCCGTGACGAGACACGCGCCTGGCGGCCGGCCGTGACGACCACGCCGCTGCCGACCGTCCCGACGAGTTCCCTTCTCGACTGTCTCCAACCCCCTCATGCTGAGGTGCTCCGCGAAGCGGAGCCTCGAAGCACGCACAGCACGCCCGGCTCTCCCGGGTGACCGGTAGGGCGCGGTCGTCTCCGCAAGCCCCCCACC